>CAMOXW010000068.1 GCA_946629405.1 uncultured Ruminococcus sp. | reverse complement strand
TCCAAGATCAAGTGTCCAAAGGTATGTACCATCATTGAGATATGCTTCCAGTTTCTGATGTTCATCGAAACATCTGTCTACGAGAAAGTCATATGCACCGTCCTGATTGAAGTCACCGACCCAAACAAAATGTATCATACCACCCGGGTTGATTGGAATAATTTGTGCAGCTCCTGCATTATTTTTCGTATAAACAGACGCACCCGGTTTCAATGTAAACTCTCCGTCTGTAGGCGTTTCTACATCATTATAAACTGTTGTTACATAATAGGTGTTGTCTTTTGATAAATCAGCCGTCTTATCAGTGAAATTTGTTCCGCCGGTAATTGGTTCATTGTTGAGTTTTACTGTTTTGCCGTCAGTTCTGCGGTAAAGGTTAAAACTAATGTCAAGCTCATCCTGTGCCAGCATAAGGGTCGTCGGGATTTTCACTGCGGAAAATACGCATATTATATCCGCCGTTGGAATTGAAATATCCATAGGACATGAACAGATAGTAGTAGCCTTTGCTGCTTCCGGGAGCTCTCATATACTCGATATAAGGGCCTTCGCCGGAAACGAAATTACCGCCGGCTGCCTTCTTTCCCTTATAAGCGTCAGACACATTCGCCCTCGTTTCGTACTTCACATTGTAGTCACGAAGCCCGATCTGTTCGTCCAGCTCCAGCATATAAATTCCGCCGAACCATGAACCGTAAACAAGCCACAAATTGCCGCTTTCGTCGTAAAATACAGCAGGGTCGATAGCATTTGTACCGTATGAAGCATTCCATGAACCATTGCTGAGATAACGGCTGATATCGGGGTTCTGCCCCAGCACTCTTGGAACGTCAGTATCGTTCACATTGTTCACAGCATTATTGGTAAAGCCTGAATAGACGATAGTTCCCTGATAGGTGTAGGGACCGTCAATTTTGTCCGAGGTGCAGAGAACTATGGACGAATTCCACACCTGACCGTTTACGCCGAGATACATACAGTATTTGCCCATGTCCTTGTTGTAGATGATGTCAGGTGCCCACATATTGCCCGCAAGGTCATATCCGCTTGTGGTATTTGACCACTTCTCCGGCACTGCAAGGTCAGCATAGATATTATTGAAAAATGTAGTGTTTGTGGAACCTAAATATGAATTTGCAGCTGAGTACCAGTTTTGCAAGTCGTCCGAGCGTGCTGCTCCGAGGTGAGAGCCGATAATATAGTAGCCGCCCTCCTCCAGCTTGACGATAGACGGGTCATGTACGGATACTCTTGCATAGTCCGCATTGGCAGACTTAGAAATTGCAGAAGTGAGAGTGCTTCCGGCTATCATGCAGACTGACAAAAATGTGGAGACGATTTTCTTTATATTCATTTCAAGACCTCCTTGATAAGATTTACTCTATCTTGATTTTAACAAATCAACATCTTTTTGTCAATGCAGTTTCACACCAATTTTAATTCCTTTTGCACCAAAACGCTCTGCCCTCCGAAATATCTTTCCGGAGGGCAGCTTTTCTTATTTCATAAAGATGAATGACAAATGCGGGCTTATCAGTAAAGTCATTGCTTCTTCATTTCGTCAGCAACAAGTCAGGCAACAGCTTTCGCTCTGAATATGTTTTTCACAAAATTGTAAAAATGAGGCTGTATGCTGTTATTGTCATGCCCTCCGTATGGAAGCGGGTTCCAGATGTGGTCAACTCCGTTTGCGGTGAGCATATTGTGGTAATTTTCGGGATTATTCCCCACAACTCCGTCATAAACCGCACCGCTTACCAGCACAAGATACGGCATGGTGGCGAAACGCATTTCGTCCATACTCAGCATACCGGGAGCAAGTCCGGGAGCTGTACAGACGCTGCCCACATAGCCGATTTTGCTGCACAGCCTGACACCGATATAAAGCGACTCCCTTGCACCCATTGAAAATCCGCTTATGGCAGTATTCTCACGCCCTGTCTTTACGGAAAAATTGCTCTCTATCCACGGCATAAGGTCTGTTTCAAGGTCATAAATGAAATTATCGTAATTCTGATTGTTCACAGCGTCCATTCCAGTGCAGTAGGGCATATCCTTACTGGTGTAGATGTAGGGGAATACAACTATCATCTTTTCAGCCTCGCCCTTTGCGATGAGATTGCCAATGATGTTCTGCAAGCCGGAATCCGGGTCGGAGAGAGTTGTCTCATCGTTCCAATAGCCGTGAAGCATATACATCACAGGGTACTTTTCGTTCTCGTTGTATCCTGCCGGAAGAAGCACTCTCACCGGAGTCATGCGTTCTCTTGTTGTGGAGTAGTATGTGCAGCTTCTCATCTCACCGTAGTCCACTCCGCTCACGCTGTCAGCAAGTCCGTCAGGAAGGCTGTCAGCTATATTCACTCTTGCATTGTTCATATACTCCGCCGGCGTAATGTTAGGAGCAGCGACCGTTTCTTCCTTGGGCTTAACAATCAGCTGTCTCATCATTACCATATCGAACACGTCCAGTCTTTCATCTTTGCACAAGTCCCCTGCTTTCCAATTTAACAGCTCAGTATCAGGAACGGCAAGCAGCCATTTTTGCAGAAGAACAAGGTCTGAAATGTTAAATTCACCGTCAGCATTTACATCACCCTTTATTATTTCCGTTTCAGGCGCAGCAGTCTTATAATGATAAACGTCCGGCAGCTCATCAAGAGTCATCATATAGTCGCTGTTGTAGACCTTGTTGATATACTGCGCCGTATTGATCTCATTGCTGTCAATGAACGAGGTATGCCATGTCATGAACCACAGCCACTTTGAACCATCCGCTTTCAGCTTGTCGGGATCGGGGACAGGACCGTTTTCGTGGAGGCAAACAGGCTTATCAGCCACCTTTGCCGTTTTGTTATACATACTAACCAGCGAATCCGTATGGTTCACATAAGTATCAGCGCCGACGATATCCACATACTCGTCCCCGGGATACCAGCCGTCATTGACGTCGCCGCAGTAGCCCAGATTCCATATAAGATTATCAAGTCCCCAGTAATTCGTATAGCGGTCATACATTATCCGCCAGAGCTTTTTAAAGTTCTCGGCGCCGCCTTTTCCCCACCAGAACCACTTGCCGTCAAATTCGTGGAAAGGCCTCCATATAACTGGAACACCTGCTTCTTTCAGCTCAAGCAGAGCCTTTGCACCCTTATCCATTCCTGCGATAAGGGTGTTGTACTCGGCTGTACCTTCGGTGAGAGCCTTGGCCCAGTTAAGCTCGGTATTCATGGACTCTGTGTGACTTCCACTGAAATCGCTGCCGCAGTGCCAGCAAATTGTGACTATACCACCATTTGCATACCACGATTTCGCACGGCGGTTGCAGCCTGCAAAATCATCACCCATGTAGTCAAGTCCCCTCAGAGCGGGATATTTTCCGCTCGCGTTTTTAATTATGTCGAACTCATAGTCCTCGCTGCCCATCCAAGTGGACTCCTGCTGACCTGAGATAACATAGTTCCCGTAGGTGTCACAGAGGAAGCTGTACAAAGACCGGGTTTCCGCCGAAGCATTGGGATTTGATAGCTTTCCGCCGACTGATGTATTTACCGGTTTTCCCTTCTCAACTGTAAGACTGTCAAGATATGTCCAGCCCCATGAGCCTTGGATAGTTACTGTGTTAGCTCCGGCATTGAGGTTAGCAGAAACACTTACGGTACTGAACTTGCCTTCACCTGTGTAAGCACAGAATATCTGCCCGATATTTCGTCCGTTGACGATGACGTCCTGATACTTTCCGTTCTTGTCATAGGGCTGACTGTAGCATATAGTGAGCTGCTGTACACCTTCGCTTGCCGTACTTACATTTACAGCCACAGAATCGCCGGCGTCTTTCATGTCAACAGCCTTTCCCCCGCTTGCGCCGGACAGTGATACAACTGCCGTAACGTTTTCTCCCACATCTGTTATGGCTCCGTCTTCAAATTCGTACACAGTTCCCGCAGCGTATGAATTTGGCGGAACTGCTGAAAGTGTGCCGGCTGCAAGTGCTGCTATCAACACCGCCGAAATTACTTTTTTCATATAAAGACCTCCTTGAAAGTTAATTGCCCGTTCATGTTATTGATTTAATAATACACTTTTTAAGAATAAAATAAAATGACATCTTACACAAAAAAACACACATTTTGCACCATTTGACAAATTTATACCTGTATGATATACTGAAATGGAGAGAGGAGTGAGGCAATGAACAGCATAGGAAAGATCGGCCTTATCATGCCGGAAATAACCGACCCGCTGGACTATGAGCTGCTTGACGGAATATATGGTCAGGCTGAAAAGCTTGGCTATGATGTGGTGGTTTTCACCGGAGTTCTCAACTCCATGTCAGACGAAAAACGGGGCTACTACACCGAGGGCTTTGAGAAAAAGAGCTTCCTCGGAGCGGACTTCATCAGCAAAATGTCTGATGCAGAGGATCTATCCGCACTTATGGACACAGTCGATAATGTGGGGCATATTCTAAGCGGCTGGAAATGGCTTGATATAGCCTTATGTGATGACTGGCAGTCCGACCTCGACAATCCTTGCAATTTCAGGCAGCACAGCTTTTCAGACAAGATGTATCTTGCGCTTTCAAAGCGTTACGGTGAAAATGATAAAAGCGGATATTACTACCCCACTGCCGATATCCTCCCCGCTCTGCAAAGCCCCCACAAGCCGATGATAACAGTTCTTACCTCGCTCCACTGCAAGGGACAGATATTCGGCTATATCGCAATGGCGTTCGATTCTCACGATAACATTGAGCTTGACGATTATTTCGTCAACTGGACAGACGCTGTGTCAAGCGGTCTGCACTCGCTCCAGAAACGCCTTTACATAAACTACATTCATCAGCAAATGGAGTCCTTTTCCACTATAGACGCAGTTACCGGAATGCTCAACAAAAGAGGATTTACAGAAGCGCTGCCCGGAACTCTCAATGAGCTGCGGAAAAACGGCAAGGCTCATTGTC
>CAMOXW010000067.1 GCA_946629405.1 uncultured Ruminococcus sp. | reverse complement strand
GGAAGCTCTGGCTTACATCGGCAGTCAGATAAAGGCACTCGGGCTGAATATTGTGACCTATACCGGATATACCTTTGAAAAGCTCTGGGAACACCGTGACGGCAATTACTGGGGTGCTCTGCTTGAGGTAACTGATATCCTAATTGACGGACCTTTCATCCTTGCACAAAAGGATTGGGAGATACGATTCAGGGGAAGCTCAAATCAGCGGTACATCGACTGTCAGGCGAGCATAAAAGAGGGAAAGGCCATAGAGACTGAGCCATAAGGCGGTATTGCGAGATACTGTCTATAGATCATACCATAATACAGCCGCTTCTGAGAAAGGAGCGGCTGTATTTTTTCCGGAAAAAGAAAAACTGCGGAAGTCCGCAGTCTGATAGGCAAAAAACATCCGCCTTGCCGTCATATAGTGAATGAAACCCGCACGCAGCAGGTGGGTAAACGCCCATGTGGTTCACGCTCCCTTCTTCCGCATGGCGGGAGGTCTGCAATCCGCACATGGAGCTGAATTCCCTTAGAAAATGTGTTGGATCAAATGAACTATAATTCACCGGACAAGGCAGAATATTTACTTTTGTTGTATATATTATAACACACAATTTTCAGAAAATCAATACTTATTTTGAAGATTTTAGTGAAAATTTGGTTACAATTTACATTTCTTCGTCGAAAGCATCCTTCATACGCTCGAGGAAGAACGCCGAGACCTTATCGTACTCGTCGTCATCATCGATAGAAGCGAGGATCTCCTCGCCGTCCTCCTCGATAATTCTGAGGATAACGATATCGCAGTCCTCCTCGAGGAAGTTTTCGTCCTCCACAGAGGGGATCATGCAGAAGTATTGTTCGCCGTCTATCTCGGCGGCATCGATGAGCTCGAAGTTTTTCTTATGCCCCTCGTTATCGACGAGTTCGATGAGCTCTGGGGTATATTCGTTCATTTCTGACATAGTTTACTCCAATCCGGCATAAGCCAATTTGATATAACTAATTATACAATGAATAATCAGAAAAAGCAAGAGGTAATATAAGGTGACGGTATATTTGTGCAGATTGCTTAATCGAAATGATGCTGGTTTGTACATAGTGCTGATTTGCACTAAAAAATAGCAGTTTCTTAAAAATAACTATTGACATTTGCTAAATGGTGTGGTATTATATAATCAGAGAAAAGGAAGAGCCAAAATGGTGAGGCTCTCCAAGCTGGATTTACTTGGACTGAGGTGTGAGCCTCAATGTAAATGATTATACGCGGAAGGGAGCGTGAGTCCAATGGAAGAAACGATCGGACAGCAGCGTGAAGCCGGCGGGCTTGCTGAGTAATTGGATTTAAACAAGAGGGAATATAGGCTTTGAGCTTGTTCCAACCGATTGAAGTTACGGATTTGACATTCAATTATGAAGCGGACGTTTGCTGACGAAAACGGCTTCATGTCTAAACTCAATTTGGATACAGGATTATCTGAAATTTCGACAATGAGTCTTTAGATATATCATTCGCGAAAAATAAATGGTAAAGGTTGAGTCCAATGAGAATTTAGTGCTTTATTCAGTTATTCAGACCTGAGGGCTTGCAAGTCCCTGAAAGGTCGAAAAATTCAAGTAATAAGGTGAGTCCAATGAGAAATTAAAAGCTTGATTACTTATGAAAGAATGTGGTACTATGATGAACACGAGGTATAACAAAAATCCTTGAAGTTAAAGGAGTGAGTCCCACAGGTAATTTAGCTAAGTGATGAAAGTCGCTTAAAATTAAAATCGAATATTTTAATAGCCCCGGAGGTCTACCGGGGCTTTTTATTGTTATTTGAGCTGTTCAAGGAGCTTATGGCGGTATTGCAGAGCGGACTGTTCCTGCTTATTGTCTCCGAATTCGTAATACTTATGACCAACGAGCGCATCCGGAAGGTATTGCTGTTTAACGTAGTGATTCGGGTAGTCATGTGGGTACTTGTAGTGCTGACCGACAACGGCAGCCCCCTTTCCGTCGAAGTGCTTGTTCTGAAGGTGGCGCGGGAAGTCCAGCGCATCGCAGCCTTGCAGGTCAGCGATAGCAGCGTCGATAGCCATACAAGCGCTATTGGATTTAGGTGCAGTAGCAAGCAGGATCGTTGCCTCTGCGATAGGGAGTTTTGCTTCCGGGAGGCCAAGCTGGAGAGCGGAGTCCACACACGCTTTTGTGACCACGATAGCCTGAGGATAGGCAAGTCCCACGTCCTCACAGGCAATACAGAGCATACGCCGGCAAAGCGAAATAATATCACCGGCCTCGATAAGTCTTGCCGCATAGTGCAGAGCGGCATTCTCATCCGAGCCGCGCACAGACTTGTGGTATGCAGAAAGAATATCATAATGCTGATCGCCGTCGCGGTCATAGCGCATATTGCTGCGTTGGGCGAGTATTTTCAGTGAATCCTCGGTTATAGTTACGCTGCCGCTGCCAGCCTCCCCGCATATCACAGCAAGTTCAGCCGTGTTCATAGCCTTTCTGACGTCACCGCCGCAGTTGTAAGCGATCGTGCTGACAATATCATCGCCGGCGATTATCTCGGTGCCGTTTTCCTCAGAAATTATGCGGAATGCACGCTTTATTGCCGGGATAAGCTGCTCGGCACTGACCGGCTTGAATTCAAACACAGTGCTTCGGCTGATAACAGCGTTGTATACAGCAAAATACGGATTCTCAGTAGTCGAGGCGATAAGCGTAATATCGCCGTTTTCTATGTATTCAAGCAGCGACTGCTGCTGCTTTTTGTTCAGGTACTGTATCTCGTCAAGATAGAGGAGGATACCGTTCTCGCTGCCAAAAGTGCCGATCTCAGCGACAACGTCCTTTATATCAGAAGTCGAAGCGTTAGTGCCGTTGAGCTTATACAGTGACATACCGCAGTTTTCAGCGATTATTCGGGCTACGGTGGTCTTTCCGACACCGGAAGGACCGTAGAAGATCATATTCGGGACAGTACCGCTTTCGATAATGCGGCGGAGGGGCTTGCCCTCGGCGAGAATATGCTCCTGCCCGACAACATCGGCAAGAGTTTTCGGACGGATCTTATCTGCTAAAGGTGCGGACATAGTTTACCTCCTGTTAATAGTGTAAATCAGAATTTATACTCGCTTTTTTGAATTTCTGATATATAGTGCTGTTGTAATAACAACCGCCAGAATAAGAATGTGCAAAATGGTATGATAAACATCGGGTATATATCTTCCG
>CAMOXW010000066.1 GCA_946629405.1 uncultured Ruminococcus sp. | reverse complement strand
CTTTGAGAAAGTCATCGGAGCAGGCTATGTCCGGGATAAGAAGCTCTATGAGGCTGTCGGCAAAGTGCAGATACCCTTTCAGGAAAATGAACCATTACAGCAGCTTATAAGCTCTGTGACGGCTCAGACAAACGAGACTATGCGTAATATCACGCAGTCCCTCGGATTCGCTCAGAGAGGCTCAGACGGACGTCTGAGCTTTACTCCTATAGCCGACTACTATCAGAAAACACTTGACAAGGCTATGCTCGACATCAGCTCTGGCGCTTTTGACTATAACACAGTGCTGAAACGCACGGTAAAGGATATGACGAACAGCGGCCTGCGGACCATTGACTATGCTACCGGCTGGAGCAACCGTGTTGACGTGGCTGCGAGACGTGCTGTTATGACAGGTATGACGCAGCTGACGGCAAAGGTCAATGAGGATAGTGCAGAAGCACTTGAAACAGACTGGTTTGAGATATCATGGCACAGTGGAGCACGTCCCTCACACTGGTGGGGCGGAAAGTGGTACACTAAGGAACAGCTAACGACAATATGCAAGCTCGGTGATGTACAAGGTTTGTGCGGAGCTAATTGTTATCACAATTATAGTCCTGTTATCCCCGGCATCTCAGAGCCGTCATACACCGCTGAGGAACTCGAAGAACTCAACCGTCAGGAGAATGAGCCTGTCGAGTGGAAGGGCAAGCGGTACACGAAGTATGAAGCTCTACAGCGTCAGAGAAGACTTGAAACTACCATGCGAGCACAGCGTCAGGAAATGGCTCTGCTCAAAGAGGGCGGAGCTTCCGAGGACGACCTGATAAACTGCCGTGCAAGGTACAGGGTAACGTCTTCCGAATATACACGATTCTCCGAGAAAATGGGGCTTCCGCAGCAGCGTGAACGTGTGACCGCTGACGGTCTCGGAAATATCATGCAGGGCAGATACAAAGGCGGAAGCGGTAAGGAGTCTCCTGTCAGCGTTCCGAAGGTCGGAGCAAAGCGTGAGGGTAAGGTCACGGATGAGGAGAGGGCAGAGCTTCTGAGCAAGGGGAAAGTGGTTCTTGCAGATAATGCAAAGACCACTAAGCCAGTCGAAAAGGCTTCTGCTGTGGAAGAAACAAGCGGATTCAAGCAGGCTGAGACTATTGAAGAAGCTGAGAAATTCGCTCTTGAAAATGGTGTCCGCCACGTTGATTACAGCGACTTACCGCTTGAAACTGCGAATCTGCTCAATGAGGCGGCTATGACACTTCCTGAAGATATACGACCTGCATACATCGGCTCAGGAAAAAGCGTTCAGAAAGTTACAGGTAAAAAGTTCTCCCGAAAGGAAAAGGACTATTACGGCGTACATATGGACGTTCTGCAAATGCACTTCGGCGAATATCCGAACATCGAGTATGACTTTGAGGGCGGTAATGTTGTTGGTATAAGCACAGCGTATAAAACGCCTGAAAAGATACACAAGTCCAAAGTCGAGGGCAACAAAGCCTATGCTGAAAAGCACGACGGACATACTCAGTTTTTCAACGAGGACGGTAGAAGTACGGCATTTCACGAAATGGGACACATTTACGCAGACAAGAAAGGCATTCCCAAAGGATTTGCATCTGACGCTGAACGTTGGCTCAAAGAGAGCAAATGCGATATGCTGAAATCTACTGATGAGGCATGGGCAGAAGCGTGGGGAGCTTACCACACTAAGAATCCCAATTTGCCCGATTATATTGCTGAATATGTTGAAAAGGCTTCAAATGCACCTAATGATAACCTTGAAGATGAAGCAGACCTCAAAAAGCTCGTAAACATTGTAACAGGCAGAAATTACAAAAACACTGTTGATGAATTTGCAGCACATCTTCCTGCTGTGCAGAACAAAGATGTTGTAACTGTACTGAAACGAGCTAACAGGAATGTTAACTATTCAAAATCACATAGGCGAAACAGCTACTTCAATAAAGACAAAAATACCGTTTATCTTGATAAGAGTGCAACACCTTCAACTGTTGCCCACGAGCTTTTTCACAAAATCGACCATGATAACAATATATCGCTCGGAGGTATGCTTGATAAGTGCATAAGCAACGATTATGAACAGCTTATAAAATCGGCTGAAAATGCTGGACAAAGCCTTGAAGATATGTTATACTTAAAGTATCCAAAAGCGTTTGAAGAAAAAGGCAGAGTAAAAATTGAATATCGTGGAATTTCCGATATTATTCACGGTATGTCGAATAAAAGTATTAACCTTGGATTCGGGCATTATAAGAACGATTACTGGCAAAAACCATTTAAACTTCAAAAGGAAACTTTCGCCCAATATGGAAGAATGTACTTTGAAGAAAATTCGGAAGTACTGAAAATGTTGCAAGAAATATTCCCTAATACATCTTCGCAAATCAATTCAGTAATTTCTGAAATATCACAATTAAGAAGGTGATTTTATGTATAGCGGCAAAATGACAAAAGAACTTGAAAAGCTATATGCTGAATATAAAGCAAAGTTTGGATATGATGTTGGCGGTGTTATGGACTTAGAATACACAGTTAATGATTATTCAGAATATGTAAAAGATATACAGAAGTCACTTTCAACAGGTGTTCAGTTGCCTGATCTTTATCCTGATAATGAGGATGAATTTTAATACTAGCTAAACCGCCCTTAACAAGGCGGTTTTCTTATACCCATTTGAAGGAGGTGAGGAGAATGGAACTGAAAGACACTATCGAGCTTATG
>CAMOXW010000065.1 GCA_946629405.1 uncultured Ruminococcus sp. | reverse complement strand
TGGCTTTCCGCCGCCCGGTATAAAATGGATATTCAGATATAATATAAGGAGGACATATATCATGTCAAATGAAATGCAGTTAAAATACGGTTGCAATCCCAATCAGAAGCCCTCAAGGGTCTATATGGCTGACGGCAGCGAGCTCCCGATAGAAGTTCTCTGCGGAAGACCCGGCTATATAAATCTGCTTGATGCCCTCAACGGCTGGCAGCTCGTCAAGGAGCTCAAGGCTGCCACAGGCGGGTGTGCGGCGACTTCTTTCAAGCACGTTTCGCCTGCCGGAGCAGCTATCGGACGCCCCCTCAGTGATGACCTTAAAAAGATATACTGGGTGGACGACCTCGGCGAGCTTTCACCGCTTGCAAGCGCTTATGCAAGGGCAAGAGGCGCTGACAGAATGTCCTCCTACGGCGACTTCATCGCGCTTTCCGACAAGGTGGACGTATGCACTGCGAAGATGATACAGCGCGAGGTATCAGACGGAATAATCGCTCCCGACTATGATCCCGAGGCTCTTGAGATACTCAAATCCAAGCGCAAGGGCACATACTGCATACTCAAGATAGACGAGAGCTACAAGCCTGCTCCTATCGAGACAAAGCAGGTATACGGAGTTTCATTCGAGCAGGGACGCAATGAGCTGAACATTGACCGCGGGCTCCTTGCAAATATCGTTACTGAGAATAAGGATATCCCTGATGACAAGAAGGATGACCTCCTCATCTCACTCATTACGCTGAAATATACACAGTCCAACTCCGTATGCTATGTCAAGGACGGTCAGGCTATCGGTATCGGAGCAGGCCAGCAGTCGCGCATACACTGCACACGTCTTGCCGGTCAGAAGGCTGACAACTGGTGGCTGAGACAGTCCCCGCAGGTAATGGGACTCCAGTTTGTTGATGATATCCGCCGTGCTGACAGAGATAATGCTATCGACGTATACATCGGCGATGAGTATGAGGATGTTCTCCGCGAGGGCGAATGGCAGAGGATATTCAAGGTAAAGCCTGAGGTGTTCACGGTTCAGGAGAAGAAGGCATGGCTCGCAAAGAATACCGGAGTATGCCTCGGCTCGGACGCATTCTTCCCCTTCGGCGACAACATCGAGAGGGCAAAGAAATCCGGAGTTGAGTACATCGCAGAGCCCGGCGGCTCCATCCGCGACGACAACGTTATCGAGACCTGCAACAAGTACAATATCGCAATGGCGTTTACAGGCATAAGACTTTTCCACCACTGATAAGGTGAATAATTGATATAGGGGAAATATAATGAAAAAGATTGCATTTCTGCTTTCTCTCGCAGTCCTTACCGGCATGGTGAGCGGCTGCGGGAGCTCATCGTCATCCGCGGAGGCGCCGGAGGAGACCTCAGATGCAGTAACAACTGAGGCGGAGACCGCTGCTCCTTCAACAGAAGAAAAAACGACTGATGCTGAGAAAACTGAGGCTGAAACTGAAAATGAGACCTCCTCAGAGACTGCATCGGATGAGGCAAATGAGCCGGGAACTGAGGCTGGGGTACACTATCTGACGAGCGACAATATGTTCAGCTTTGACGCTCCGGCAAGCCTTAAAAGGAATGAAAACGGCACGTTCGAGGAATGTGAATTTGTATTTGAGGGCAGCAACGGAGAGCTTGCAGGTGTAATGACACTGTGCGGCTACCACTACAGTGCGGCTGGCTTTATGGAAGGTATTGCAGACGGTTTTGCCGAGAATTACGGTACAGTTGAAACTGCCACCGTCGAGGTCAACGGACTTGAAGCGGAGCAGCTCACTGCAAGCGGTGAAGATACGACGTTCGTATGCACTATGGTGCAGTACGGCAACGGCGATATCTTTGCCCTCATGACCTCTGTACCTTCAGGCGGCGATGCTTTCAGGGCCGAAGCGGAGAAAATACTCAGCACTGTCGAATACAGCGGCAAGGAGCTGAAAACAAAGGACGAGAACTACAGCGGAAAAGGCTTCAGTATGACGGTAGGGCCTGACTTCTACCTCTACAGGAAAGACGATTATAATGCGACGATAAAGTATAATCTTGCGGACAGTCTGGGAGAGTATACCACATCACTCAAGGTATCTGCTGAGAAGGTCGATAGCGTGTCCGGTACAGCTGATGATACCTATGAGCAGTGGAGAACCAACAGCAAAACGCTGTCCGTGAGCCGCGATACGGCAGAGATACTCGGGCATCAGGCGGAGCATATCTACAGAACGGTTGATGTTCTTGAGATGACAGTAGCTACGGAGTATTATATCTTCGATGACAACGGCACCGCAATAGCTGTGACGATAGTTGCGCCGCAGGACTCATTGACCGGTTTCAGGCAGGATATACAGCCGGTGCTCGACAGTATAAAAATAAAGTGATGGGGAAAAAATGAAAAAAAGGGTAATTGCGGGGGCAATGTGCTTGTCAATGCTGTGTGTACCCGGCTGTTCTCTGGGGAAAGGCAGCAGCTCTGAGAAGGCAGGAATATCATTCAGCGGTACGCGAAACGGCTATAATATCAATAATTTCAGCTTTGAGATGAGTGACGATTTTTCCGTCACGGATGAGAAGGAATCCAATGAAAGCGGTGTCTACGAATACACCTTTACCGGCTGCGGTTTTGAAGAGGTGGATGTATACAGCTACGGTCTGGAACAGTGTACCGCAGAGGTCTCTATGCAGGCAATACAGGAGAGCATCAAGGCAAGGAACGATACCTCGGTCAAGGACATCGAGATCGAAACACTTGATGTTCCGGGCTTCAACGCAGCTTCCATACATATGATCAACAGCCGCGAAAGCGGCGAGACCGGTGAGAGCTATCTGTGCCTTTCGACAGAGGGTATACAGTTCAATACATCGGTGATCGGCTATGCTCCCGCTGAACGGGAAAACGTAAAGGCACTGTTAAATGAGATAGCCGCAACCGTTAAGTATACCGGCACAGAGCATCTTCCCACTGAGCCGCAGAGCTACGAGAACGAGTTCTTCTCACTGAGCTGCGGACCTGAGTGGTATATCAGGGACAAAAGCAAGGAAGACAGCATCGACGTCAAGTTGTCCTATTACTACGCACAGGACATGGAGCATTATATGAGCCCTTCTCTTACTATACATATAACTCCGGAGGACGAGGAGAATACGCCGAAGAAAAAGGCTGACAGCCTTTATGATTCAAAGAAGGAGTCAAAGTATTCTTCAGACATAGAGCGCGGCAGTGAAGATTTTCTCGGCTATAATGCTGAAAAGGTATCATTCGTTGCGAGCATCGGTTGTGTTGAAACAAGGTATACAGATTATTTTTTCAGCGAGAACGGCTATGTTTACACGGTCGGCGCAGCACTGAATATGCGTGACGAGGAGGGCAGCAGGGCTGAACTGCAAGCAATTCTTGATACACTGACTGTCAAAAAGCTTGACGAGGCAGAGATCGCAAGGCGTCAGGAGGAGCATGAGGCTTCAAAGTATCAGGAGCTCACCTTCAAGAACGCTAAATTCACGCTGAGCAGTAAATTCGATCCCGGCAGGGAGTTCGGAAACAGTATCACCTACAGCAATTCCAAAGACGGGATGCAGCTTATTATGACCTGTGAGAGCTACGGCAGCGACTATGACGAATACCTCAACAGCCGCGGCAGCAAGATAGGCATAAACTATGAGCAGACCCTCAGCGGCATAACTGCTCAGCCGGTCATTCTGAATTATAGCTATGAGGCAGCGGAGGTCATTGACAAGTTCGAGACCGAGCAGCGCGGCGAGACTGTAAAGCATCTCATCTACTTCCTGAAAATGGGGAGCGACGCATGGGAGTTCGACATTGAATACCCTGAAAAGGACAAGGACAAGGCAATGAAATATCTGGAGGATATGCTCTGGACTATCACCTTTGAATAATAGGAGGAAATTCCAATGAAAAACGTATTAGTAGTAGGCGGCGGCGGGCGCGAGCACGCCATTATAATGAAGCTCGCTGAGAGTCCGAGAGTAGGGAAGATCTACTGTACTCCCGGCAACGGCGGAATCTCGAAGTATGCCGAGTGCTTCAATGTCGGCGCGACTGACGTTGAGGGAGTTGTAAAACTTGCGAAGAAGCTCAATCCGGATATGGTGGTAGTAGCTCCGGACGACCCGCTTGTGCTCGGAATGGTCGATGCCTTGCAGGCGGAGGGCTTCATGACCTTCGGACCTAAGGCAAATGCCGCTATTATCGAGGGCTCTAAGGTATTCTCAAAGGAGCTCATGAAGAAGTACGGCATCCCTACTGCCTTTTACGAGGTTTTCACGGAGAGCGACAAGGCTATCGCTTATCTTAAAGAACAGAACAGCTATCCGGCAGTCATAAAGGCTGACGGCCTTGCGCTCGGAAAGGGCGTTATCATCGCACAGAATGAGGATGAGGCTGTAGCTGCTGTTCACGAGATGATAGACGAGCTGAAATTCGGCAAGAGCTCGGCGCGTATCGTGATCGAGGAATTTCTCACGGGACCGGAGGTGTCTGTGCTTTCGTTCACAGACGGAAAAACTCTCGTTCCGATGATCTCGTCAATGGACCACAAGCGAGCACTCGACGGCGACAAGGGTCTGAACACCGGAGGTATGGGAACAGTTTCACCCAATCCGTATTATACAGAGGAAGTTGCAAAGGAGTGCATGGAGAAGATATTCCTTCCCACCATGAAAGCCATGAACGCTGAGGGACGTACCTTCGAGGGATGTCTCTACTTCGGACTTATGATAACTCCAAAGGGACCGAAGGTAATTGAGTACAACTGCCGCTTCGGAGACCCGGAGACGCAGGTAGTTCTCCCGATGCTTGATGCAGACCTTTACGAGATATTCGAGGCTATTTACAATCATGAGCTTGACAGGATAGATATCAGATGGCACAGTGGAAGCTGCGCTTGTGTAGTAATGGCAAGCGGCGGTTATCCGGAGAGCTATCCTAAGGGCATTGAGATGAACGGCTTTGACAGCAAGGGTCAGATCGAGGGCTGTTTCGTATACCATGCCGGCACGAAACTCAGCGAGGACGGAAAGTTCCTCACAAACGGCGGACGTGTCATAGGCGTTACCGCTAAGGGCGAAAACCTTCAGGAAGCACTCGGCAAGGCTTATGAGGGCGTGGCTAAGATAAGCTTTGAGGGAGCGCACTTCCGCCGCGATATAGGACAGCGTGCGCTCAGAGCTCTCGGTGCGGGAGAATGATATGCGGAAAAACCTGAATAGAGGGATAGATCTCGCAATAGCCGGGAATCTGCTTTTCGTGCTGTTCGGGCTGATAGCCTACTGGTTTTACAAGATATACGATCCGGACAGCGGATTTTCCTCTTTCCTGGAAAAAACGGCGTATGTCGTGCTGTTCGCAGGATTTATATGCCTTGCAGCCGCGGATGTGCTGTTCTGGCGGACGATAAGGATGAGGACGGTGCTAAAGGCGGCGTTTGCGGGATATATCATCATGGAGGCATTCATGATGTACTGCGAGCTGAACGCATATGATGTCAAGGAGTTCTACGATCCGTATTCGATGAAGCTTGCGATCATCCATTCGGTGATCTCTGCGGTGGTATGCTTTGCGTTCGTCTATCTTGATCCGTACAAGACGCAGTTTGAGATAGTGATAATCCTCTGCATCGGAGTGATCCTCGGAGGAATGTTCGGCAATCTCATTGGCATTGAGGTATATTTCAGTATGCTTGTGAACGCTGTCGCTTTTGCGGTGATGTTCATTTCAGTCAAGGTCATGCTGAAGAAGGAGATCATCGAGATCGACTGCTACGGCGACAGGGCAAGAGTTGCGGAATACCGGAGCGTATTCTTCGAGAAGGAGGTCGACGACGAGGACGAACCCGAAGAGCCTCAGTCTGCTGGACCCGCGAGTGCTCCTGAGGCTTCCGAAGAGCCTCCGCAGGCGGAGGCAGCGGAACCGGAAGAACCTGCTGAGCCGGAAAAGCCAGCCGAGCCTGAAAAGCCGGATAAGCCTGCTGCCAAGCCGCCGGCGAAGTCCGGCGGCAAGCGCAAGGGAAAGCGCAGCAATAAGAAGTAAGCAGAAAGTAGTAAGTAGTAAATAGAGACGGGGCGCCGGTAGGCGCCCCGTTTCTGCGTCCACCCTCCCACTATCAACCAAGAGGTGTCCCTCTTTTGCAGGAAGGAGCCGAGCAGTATTATTAAGGATAAGCAAATTCGGCAGACAAGCAGACCTCGGCCGACCAATGAACGTCCCTGCA
>CAMOXW010000064.1 GCA_946629405.1 uncultured Ruminococcus sp. | reverse complement strand
CCGGCTTCTATCATCTTGTTTGCAAGGTCGATGTAGTGAACGTTGGAGCTTTCGAGCCAGCCCTCAGTTGCGACCATTTCGTTCATAGCGTCTATCCCTACAACGATCTTTTCGCTGCCGAATTTCTCAACAGCCTCGCAGACAAGCTTAGGATTTTTCAGTGCAACTGAGCCGAGGATGACTCTTGTGATGCCCATGTCAAGGTATTCCCTGATCGTCTGTATGCTGCGTATCCCGCCGCCGAGCTCGACCTTCAGGTTCGTCTTTCCGGCGACGTCGGTATATATCTTTGTGTTGACGGGTCTGCCTTCCTTAGCGCCGTCGAGATCGACCATATGTATCCACTCAGCGCCGGCAGCCTCGAAACCTCTTGCAGTTTCAAGATAGTCTGACGCAACTTTTTCAACGGTGCTGAAATCGCCCTTGAAAAGGCGCACGCAGTTTCCGTCCTTGATATCTATTGCAGGGAATATTATCATATAAGACCTCCGAAGCTTCTCAGTATTTTAAGTCCTGTTTCTCCCGATTTTTCGGGGTGGAACTGTGCTCCATAGACGAATTTCCCGTCATAAACAAGTGCGGGAACTCTCCCGCCGTACTCGCTGTATGCGGCAATGTTTTTGTCCGCGCACTCAGCCTTGTAGGAATGGACGAAATACACATACTCGTTATCGCCGACGTTTTCAAGCAGCGGGCAGTCATTGAGCTTTTCGAGCTTATTCCAGCCCATGTGCGGGATGATAAGACCCGGCGCCTCCATTTTGCGGACGCTTCCGGGAATAAGTCCGAGCCCGTCACACTCTGTAAATTCGTAACCCTTCTCGAAAATGAGCTGCATACCGAGGCAGATGCCGAGGAAGGGCTTGCGGGCAGCTTCCTCCTTTATCGCGCTGATAAGTCCGGTAGCTTCGAGCTTTTTCATTGCCGCCGGAAAAGCGCCTACGCCCGGAAGAATGACTGCATCAGCCGCTCTTACCGAGCTTTCGTCTGAAACAAGCCTGCTGTCAAGTCCGAGGTAATCGAGAGCGTTCTTCACGCTGAAAATATTTCCCGCGCCGTAGTCGATAATAGCGATCATCACAGAACTCCTTTCGTCGAGAGCGTCGAGCCGTCCGAATTATAGGCAATTGCGGCTTTCAGTGCGTGAGCGGCAGCCTTGTAGACAGCTTCCGCCTTGTGGTGGTCGTTTGAGCCGTAGAGGAGGTTTATGTGCAGGGTCATTCCCGAATTGAAGGCGAAAGCGCGGAAGAATTCCTCCGTCATGCACAGGTCATAGCCTCCGCAGCTCTGGTTGGTGAACTCGCAGTTGAACACGAGGAACGGTCTGTTGCTGAGGTCAAGGCTCGCCATCGCGAGCGATTCGTCCATCGGGATATAAGCCGTGCCGTAGCGGACGATCCCAGACTTTGTCCCGAGGGCAATACCGAGCGCCTGACCGAGGGCGATGCCGGTGTCCTCGATAGTGTGGTGGCAGTCAACGTGGAGGTCACCCTTGACCCTGATGTCCATGCTTATCCCGCTGTGAACTGACAGAGCGGTGAGCATATGGTCAAAAAATCCTATACCGGTGTCAATATCAGCTTTACCCTTTCCGTCAAGGGCGACCGTAATGCTGATCTGAGTCTCCTTCGTGGAGCGCTCCACCTTGCCGGTGCGGACAACGTTTTCAAGGCTCATTTGCTGAAATACCTCCTTAGCACCTTTATCACCGCAGCATTTTCCTCCCGTGTGCCTGCTGTTATGCGGAGGAAGCCGGGGAATTTGCGTATTGCGATCGAATTTTCAAGCATGAACTCGTAAATTTTCAGGAACTCGTCCGTTTTGATGAAGACGAAGTTCGTACACGGCTCCCACACCCTTTCAAAGCAGCCGAGCTCGTCGTTCAATGCCTTGATATCGGCGTAGAGCTGCTTTGTGGAGGCGATGATCTCGTCCCTGCATTTTGCGAGGTACTCCTTCTCGGAGAGAACTCCTGCGACGATCGTCTGTGCTACAGAGTCGTTGTTATAGGGCGACTTTGCAGCTCTGAGGGCGGTGGTGACAGTCCTGTTCGCGGCGGCAAAGCCGAATCTCACGGCTGCCATACCGATAGCCTTCGAGCAGGTCCTGAGGATGATGAGGTTGTCGTAATTATCGACCTCGGAGAGAAGCGACTGATCCCAGAAATCCATGTAAGCCTCGTCAAGGATAACAAGGCAGCCTTCAAGACTGCTGATGATCTTCCGGACGTCCTCTCTTTTCAGTCCGAGGGAAGTGGGGTTGCAGGGGTTTGAGAAGACAAGTCCCCTTGCGGAATTTTCCTTGCAGAAGGCGATGAGCCTGTCGGGGTCGATAGAGAGGTCAGCCTCCTTCTGGTATGTAGCGACATTCACCTCATATAGCTGAGCGTAGAACTGGTACATTGAGAAATCGTGCGAGACATTCACTATAGTGTCCCCCGCCTCGAAGAAGCAGCTCGTAATGATGCTGATGAGCTCGTCGGAGCCGTTTCCGGCGCTTATCAGCTCCTCGGGAACGCCGTAGAGTTCGGCAAAAGCCCTGGTCGGCGCAAGTGCGAGGCAGTCCGGATAGCGGTTGAAGGCTACCTCGGAAACGCGCCTGCAAATTTTCTCCCGGATGTCGGCGGGGAGGTCGAAGCAGCTCTCGTTGGCGTCAAGTCTGATATCGTAGGTGCCTGTGATCGGGTCGTATGGAACGAGATCGACAAGCTTTCTGTTAAGCTGATATCCCATAATATTTCCTTTCATCTATAGGGGAATACCGCACAAGGCGTATCCCTGTGCGGTATTACATTATTCAAATCTTACCTTTATAGCGTTCGCGTGAGCCGTAAGTCCCTCGCGCTCGGCAATGAGAACGATGTCGTCCTTCGCAGCGCGGAGAGCTTCCTCCGTGTAGTAGGTGAAGCCGGTGCGCTTTGTGAAGCTTGCAACTCCGAGGGGCGAGAAGAAACGTGCGGTGCCGCTTGTCGGGAGGACGTGGTTGGGACCTGCGTAATAGTCGCCGAGAGGCTCGGAAGCATAGTGTCCGAGGAAGATCGAACCGGCATTGTCAAGGCTGCCGAGAAGCTCGAAGGGATTCTCCATGAGGACCTCAAGGTGCTCCGGAGCGATCTTATTTGCAAGCTCAACGCATTTTTCGCGGCTGTCGGCGATGATAACAGCGCCGTAGTCCTCGAGGGACTTTTCG
This sequence comes from uncultured Ruminococcus sp., assembly GCA_946629405.1. The sequence continues at coordinate 1,787 of CAMOXW010000064.1, read as the reverse complement.
ATGATCTCGCGGCGTGAGAGGTACTGCTTCTGGCGGTCGATCTCTCGGAGAGTTTCATCCGCAAGCTTCTCGCTCGTTGTCCCCATTATCGCGGAGGCAAGCTTATCATGCTCAGCCTGTGACATAAGGTCAGCCGCCGCGAATTTCGGGTCAGCAGTTTCGTCGGCAATGACAAGTATCTCGCTCGGACCGGCGATCATGTCGATATCGACAACGCCGTAGAGCAGCTTCTTCGCAGTCGCAACATAGATATTTCCGGGACCTACGATCTTGTCGCACTTAGGTATCTCCTCAGTGCCGTAAGCAAGTGCTGCGATAGCCTGTGCGCCGCCGGAGAGGAAAACTCTGTCAACGCCGCAGATAGCAGCCGCAACGAGGATATCCTTGTTGGGGGTGCCGTCCTTGAGGGGCGGAGTTACCATGATTATCTCCTTGACGCCCGCTATCTTCGCAGGGATAGCGTTCATCAGCACGCTTGACGGATAAGCCGCCGTACCGCCGGGAACGTAAAGTCCCACTCTTGTGAGGCCGCGCACTCTCTGTCCGAGGATAACGCCGTTTTCCTTCGGGGCGATGAAGCTCTGCTGGACCTGTCTCTGGTGGAAGTCAGCGATATTCTCCTGCGCGTTGAGGAGGGCGGTCACGAACTCCTGATCTGCCTCTGTGAGGGCGTCGTTGATGACGTCGCGGGGGACCTCGTAATACTGCGGGAGGCTGCCGTCAAACTTCAGAGTATAGCCTTTTACAGCCTCGTCACCGTTTTGTCTTACGTTCTCTATTATCTCGGACACGACCTCAGTGACCTTCCGGTTAGTCTCACCGCTGCGCTTTTCCAGATCGGCGAGGAAGGCGACCTCATCGGTACCGTTTGCAAAAATCTTCTTCATCACAAATTCTCCTCTATCAGTTTTATCAGCCTGTCGATTTCAGCGTGGCGCATTTTCAGGCTGACGGTGTTGGCGATAAGTCTTGCGGAGATCGGAGCGACGTCCTCGATGACCTCCAGTCCGTTCTCCTTTAAAGTTGTGCCGGTCTCGACGATATCGACGATACCGTCAGCGAGCTCGAGCAGAGGCGCAAGCTCGACCGAGCCCTCGATCTTGATGATCTCGGTGTCCATGCCCTTTTTCTCGAAGAAATGTCGTGAAACGTTGGGATATTTCGTAGCTATGGTCTTGATGCCATAGCCGCCGTAGAAGTCGTAGCCCTTCTTCGTGGCGAGGGCGAATCTGCATCTTCCGAAGCCGAGGTCAACGAGCTCATAGAACTTGCCGTCCATTTCCATTATCGTGTCCTTGCCGACGACGCCCATATCGCACACACCGTGCTCAACGTAGGTTATAACGTCATTTGCCTTAGCAAGCACGACCTCTAAATTCGCGTCAGGCACCGGCAGTATCAGCTTTCTGCCCTTTTCGCGTACAGCCGTGCAGTCGAAGCCGAGCTTCTCGAGAAGTCCGACGGTATCCTTTTCAAGCCTGCCCTTAGTCAGAGCCATTCTGATAGGTCTGCTCATCATTTATCCTCCTTGCCAGCGCCGTCAACAACGACGATCTTAGCGATCTTTCTATCCATAGCGTAGGCTCTTACCGAATCGAGGTCGTCCGAGAGCGCATTCTCGACCACAAGTCCCTGAGCGCGGAGCTCGTCAGCCTTTTTGAATGCCTCGGTCTCGCAGCCCTCCGCCGCGAAGACAATCGCGTCAGCTGCCGGAACAGCTGGGAGAGCGCCGTTTTTCTCGATTATCTTTGTGATAGCGTTCACGTTCACCGCAAAGCCTACCGCGG
>CAMOXW010000063.1 GCA_946629405.1 uncultured Ruminococcus sp. | reverse complement strand
TCAGGGGGGCTATATCCCTAACCGGAATACCGGTGGCGTCCCAAAGAGGAGTCGAACCTCCGGCCTACTGCTTAGGAGGCAGTCGCTCTATCCTCCTGAGCTATTGGGACATAACATATATATTTTAGCACATTCTAACTCTGATTGCAAGTATTTTCTGATATTTTTTATTTTTTTAACTTTTAGCCCCGGATTTTTCTTCCTCCGAAATCTATTTACTTTCCCCAGTGAATGTGTTATAATATAATGTGCCAACAATAACCGTCGTCAGACGTTTATTGCCCCGGACTTCGTTCGGGAGCGCAGATCCCTTATAATACGAGGAATCGCACATCACATTAATTAAAGACATTTTTAAATTGTTGAGCAGACATAAATATAATCATAACGAATGAAAGGACAATTATATGAACAAAACTTTTCTGCTTTCCGCTGCCGCTTTGCTCGCTTTATCATCAGGCTGCGGTAAAGTCAGGGACAGCAATACATCCTCCGATACGCCTGAAAAGACCTCATCTGTGGTATCTTCCGTTCCTGATACTACTTCTTCCGCGGCTGCAACAACTTCCGTGCAGACTGACCTTCCGCCTTCTTCAACTGCTCCCGCGCCACATGAGGAGCTCGTCATGACCTGCCTGAGTGAGGTGGAAGTTTTCGACAAGGTCAGCCTCTCTGAATTCGTTACCTCAACAAACGGAGTTCTTTCCCAGCCCGACGAGCTTATTGACACCTCCTCCACCGGCTCGCATGAGGTCACTGTGAAATGCACCGTAGACGGCGTTCCCTCTGAAAAAAAAATCACATTCAGCGTCGTTGACAAGACCGCTCCGCTTATCCTCAACAGCGGCTGGAACGCCAATCACCTGCGCGGAAACGCCTTCGACCTCAGCGACTACGTCGGTTATGCCGATAATTACGACAGCGCTCCCGTACTGACATATACCGGAAATATCGACCCGAATACCAGCGGCAGCTACCCGCTCACCGCGACCGTCACCGACAGCTCCGGCAACTCTGCCAGCTTTGACGTTACCGTGAACGTCTTGGACTATCCCCCTCAGCAGCAGCCATATAACGGCGAAAAGCAGCCGTTTGAAAGCTTTATGGCAAGGTACGCCGGCGAGGGCCGCTCCTTCGGTATCGACGTTTCCGAGTGGCAGGGCGATATCGACTTCAATGCCGTGAAAAACGCCGGCTGCTCGTTTGTCATTATGAGAACCGGCTACTGCTACAGCAACCGCGTCACCGACAAGCAGTTTGAGGCGAATTTCCGCAAAGCCAACGAAGTCGGACTGAACGTCGGGCTCTACTTCTACTCCGGCGACAGCACCGAGGAAGCCGTCCGCGAACACGCCCGCTGGATAGCCGGTCTCGTCGGCGATACCAAGCTCGCACTGCCGGTCGCCTTTGACTGGGAGGACTTCGGGACCTTCCAGGAGTTCGGCATCAGCCTCCACCAGCTCAACGAGCTGTACTTCGCCTTCGCGGATGAGCTCGAAAAATGCGGCCTCTCCCCCATGCTCTACAGCAGCAAGAATTTTCTCAACAGCGTGTGGACAGAGGAAGCCAAGAGCATTCACCCGGTCTGGCTCGCACACTACTGCGATGAGACCGATTATACCGGTGATTACGCTATCTGGCAAGGAAGCTGCACCGGACAGATACCCGGCATCTGCGGCGACGTTGACATGAACGTCCTGTACAGAAGCCTGCCACTTGAATAATCCTGCGCGGGAGGCGGAAAAATTGACCGACAGCTTTGACGATTTTGATATATTTCCCACAGCCGGCATCCCTGAGCCAAAGGTCTACCGCGACATCCCGCTCGGTCTCCGGCGCAGCACCGACCGGCGCGAGGACGTCCCCGAACGGATCAGGGATATGAAAGCCCTCGCCTATACTCCGGAGGCTTACTGGAAAACCTCTGCATGGCTTTTCCGGCAGCAGGGCATCTTTATGGCAGATTATACCGACGATCAGCCGTTCGGTGAGGAATTTACGGCTTATTACCCAACTTACCGCGACCTCGGTACGGAACAGCTCCGCGGCTATTTTTCGTGGCGCACAAGGGTAAGGTCAGGCGAATATCCTGAGGCTCCGCAGGCTTTTGCACTGATGTACGCCTATGAGCTTATCAACCTTATCGGAACGCCTTCCCCCGAGGCTGCGTTCATGTCACTGAAAGCCCTCGCGGACAATTGCACAGAAAATGCAGAGCTTCAGAAACACGTCCGCAAATGGCTCACCGACCTCGCTGCCTATCATCAGCTCCCGCAGGAATTGCTCGCAGATCTGCCGGATATGCTCTTTGACAAAGCAGTCCTCACGCTGATGAACTGGGATAAAGCCCCGGAGGATGAGCTTTGCACGGCTGTTTTAAGGCTTTCGGCTTACCAGGCGGAGTCCTCCCAGATGTATCAGGCTGAGCCGGAGCTTTTCCGGAAAGCCGTTTACCGTACATACTGCGCGCTTTCGGACTATTTCGCAAAGCACCGGAAGAAAACTCTCGCGGACAGGCTTTTCGGAAAAATGATCAAGATACGCCACCGGATCTTTGAATCGGCAGTATTCTTCGATACCTCGCCCCGCCGCGATCTTGTCTATATGGCCGACCCTCTGCACATCCTTGAATGTCACGGCGGCGAATGGTCCTGCTGTAAGCTGTACGGCAACCGCGGCAGGAACAAGCCCCTCGGCGAGATCGTCCGGACTGTTGACAGCCTGCTGCGCGAAAAAACCGGCAAGCTCCACAAGCTCGCTCCCGGTGAGATCTCAGCTTCTTCGGCAAAGCTGGCGAAAAACGCGATAGACAGCCTTGTTTCTGAGGAAAAAGCCGCTCAGGTGCGCGAGATACACATTGACCTCTCAGCACTCGATGCGATACGCTCTGCCTCCGAGCTCACGCGCGAAAAGCTCATAGTCGATGAGGAAACAGATGACCTTCCCCCTGCAATGCCCGTGCAGAACTCCTCACCTGCACAGGAATGCCTGCTCAGCGCTCATGAGGAGGCGTTCCTGAAAAGTCTTCTCTATCGCGGCAACTGGCGCGGAACTGCCGCAGGCTGCGGGATTCTCCCCTCGATGATCGCCGACACAGTGAATGAAAAGCTCTTTGATATCTTCGGCGACACAGTCATTGAGTTCGACGGAGAAATACCTGCGATAATCGAGGACTACGCTGCGGAGCTCAAAGAAAAATACCCGGAAGAATAGGTGAAAAACATGAATATTCCCAAAAGGATAGCCTCTGCGGTCATCAATTCCCTCAAGGGCGGTGTCGTTCCGCGGACGGGGCTTGCTTATGTGACCGTCGGACGCGAAAAGGAGATAGACGCCCTTCTCAGGGACGTTGAGATCATCGCTGACGGCGGAGCTTCTTTCCGCTTCATCGTCGGAAAATACGGCAGCGGAAAAAGCTTCCTGCTGCAAACCATACGCAGCCACGTTATGGACAGAAACTTCGTCGTGGTCGATGCCGACCTCTCCCCGGAGCGACGCCTCCACGGAAACAAGGGACAGGGACTTGCGACCTACAAGGAGCTCATCTCCAATATGTCCACCAAGACCCGGCCGGACGGCGGTGCGCTCACCCTCGTCCTCGACAGGTGGATAAGCGGCATACAGTCAGAGGTCGCCGCGGAAGGAACGCTCTCCCCGCAGTCACCGGAGTTCAGCAAAGCCGTCGAGAGCCGGATATATGAGGTCGTAAGCTCACTCAGCGAAATGGTACACGGCTTCGACTTCGCAAATCTCCTTGTGATGTACTACCGGGCAAGCGTGTCCGGCGATGATGCCCTGAAGGCAAAGGCTGTCAAGTGGTTCAGGGGTGAGTATTCCACAAAAACTGAGGCTAAGGCTGACCTCGGAGTGAATATCATCATCACCGACGACGACTGGTACGAATATATCAAGCTCTTTGCCATGTTCCTCAGACGCGCAGGCTACAGCGGTATGCTCGTCCTCATCGACGAACTCGTCAATATCTATAAGATACCCAACAGCATCACCCGCCAGTATAACTACGAAAAAATACTCACGATGTACAACGATACTTTGCAGGGAAAAGCCCGCTATCTCGGCATTATCATGGGCGGCACTCCTCAGTGCATCGAGGACGGACGCCGCGGCGTTTTCAGCTATGAGGCGCTCCGTTCAAGACTCGCGGACAGCCGGTTCACCTCCGGCGGACTTACCGATATGATGTCCCCGATGATCCGCCTTGTTCCGCTGACCTATGAGGAAATGCTCGTCCTCACAGAGAAGCTCGCCGATATCCACGCCCAGCTCTACGGCTATCCCCAGCGCATCACTCAGGCGGAGGAGGTCGCCTTCATCCAGACTGAATTCGGCAGGATAGGCGCCGACAGCCACATAACTCCCCGCGAGGTTATTCGCGATTTCATTACCGTTCTGGACATTGCCTTCCAGAACCCCGCTATGCCAGTGCCGGAAATAATCGGCACCGTCAGCACCCCACCGGCTGCTGCGGATAATTCGCCTCAGGACGAAGAATTTGCAGAATTTGAAATATAGGAGGAATACCATGCTTTTCATATGCTACCCCAAATGCTCCACCTGCCAGAAAGCAAAAAAATGGCTCGACGCCAACGGTCTGAGCTATGAGCTGCGCGATATAAAAACTGATAACCCGACTGCGGAGGAGCTCGCAGAATGGGCAAAAATGAGCGGCCTCCCGCCCAGAAAGCTCTTTAACACAAGCGGTATGCTATACCGCTCCATGCAGCTCAAGGACAAGCTCCCCGATATGTCCGACGGCGAGATGATAAGCCTCCTTGCAACCGACGGTATGCTCGTTAAGCGCCCCCTTCTCATCAGCGGCAGCACCGTTCTCGCAGGCTTTAAGGAGGCTCAGTGGGCTGAGCTGCTGAAATAGCTGAAAGGACGTATTATGGACATTTTCAGCAGATACGCTCCCTTCATACAAGACTTCATCTACCGCAGCGGCTGGGACGACCTCCGCGCAATACAGGCTGCCGCCGCTGACGCGATATTCAATACCGACCAGAACGTTCTGCTCTCGGCTTCAACTGCCTCAGGTAAGACTGAGGCTGCTTTTTTCCCGATACTTACCCTGTTTTCGGAGGATATGCCCCGCTCTGTCGGAGCACTGTACATCGGTCCGCTGAAAGCGCTGATAAACGACCAGTTTTCACGCCTCAACACCCTCTGCGAGGAAGCCGGCATCCCCGTCTGGCACTGGCACGGCGATGTCGCACAGTCCCACAAAAGCAGGATGCTGAAACATCCCTCGGGCATTCTCCAGATCACTCCGGAATCACTCGAGGCGATGCTCCTGCGAAAACACGCGCTTATACCAAAGCTTTTCGGCGATCTGCGCTTTATCGTCATCGACGAGCTGCATTCGCTCATGCGCGGCGACCGGGGAGGTCAGACACTTTGCCTTATCGAAAGACTTACAAGGCTCGCAGGCTGTGATCCGCGAAGAATAGGACTTTCTGCAACCTTAGGCGACCTCCGTGCAGCTGGAGATTTCCTTTCCGCCGGCACAAAACGCGGCACCGTTACTCCCAGAACAGAGGTAAAAGGCGTGAAGTGGCGGCTGTCTATGGAGCACTTCTACATCAGTCAGCAGGACGTCCCCGAGGACAAAAGCGTTCCCGAAGCTCTCCCCGTACTCGATAGTGCGACCGACACCGCTCCTCCGCACGCCGACGCCGGAATGGGCTATATCTTTGAGCATACAAGAGGCAAAAAATGCCTTGTTTTCGTTAATTCGCGCGAGGAATGCGAGGCTGTCACAACTACTCTGCGCTCCTACTGCGAGGCAAATAACGAGCCCGACCGTTTCCTTATCCACCACGGAAATCTTTCCTCAGCCTACCGCGAGACTGCCGAGGCTGCAATGAAGGACGACGATATCTTCATGACTACCTGCACCACCGCGACACTCGAACTCGGTATCGACATCGGCAGGCTCGAACGCGCCTTCCAGATCGACGCTCCATTCACTGTTTCGTCTTTCCTGCAAAGAATGGGACGAACAGGCAGACGCGGTCTTCCGCCGGAAATGTGGTTCGTGATACGCGAGGAGCTCCCCGAACCTCGCTCGCTGCTGCCGGAGACTATCCCGTGGAAGCTTTTGCAGGGCATTGCCCTCATACAGGTCTACCGGGAGGAACGCTGGGTCGAGCCTCCGAAGCTCGACAGACTGCCGTTTTCCCTGCTCTATCATCAGACCATGAGCACTCTTGCCGCGTCGGGCGAAATGACACCTCCTGAGCTCGCAAGAAGCGTGCTTACAATGAAAATGTTCCACCGCATAACTAAGGACGACTACCGCGTTCTCCTGCGGCGTCTCCTCGAAACTGAACATATCCAGCGCACCGAGGAAGGCGGGCTGATAGTCGGACTTGCGGGCGAACGGATCGTCAACAGCTTCAAATTCTACGCCGTTTTCCAGGAAAACGAGGAGTACACCGTCCGCTGGGAATCACAGGAGCTCGGTACCATTGTCATGCCTCCGCCGGTCGGCGAAAAAGTCGCAATAGCCGGCCATGTCTGGATAGTCGAGGAGATCGACCACAAGCGCAGGCTCGTCTATGTCCAGATGATAAAGGGCAAGGTCCCCGCGTATTTCGGCGACTGCGCCGGCGATATCAATACAAAGATACTCGAGCGTATGCGCCTTGTGCTCACCGAGGAAACACGGTATCCTTACCTGATGAAAAACGCTGCCGCAAGACTCGCTCAGGCACGAAATACCGCGAAAAACTCAGGCTTCACCAATACTCCCCTGATATGCCTCGGAGGTTCGGTCTGGTGTTTGCTGCCGTGGCTCGGGAGCTATGCCTTTCTTGCACTCGAACGTCTGCTTAAAATCAAATGCGCCGACCGCCTCGGACTGAAGGGATTGGACTCCTCGCGGCCGTATTTCATCCAGTTCACCATGAAGGCACAGCCGGAGGAATTCTTCCGCGTACTCGCTGAGGAAGCCGCAAAGGACTTTCCCCCGGAGGATCTCGTCTATCCCGGCGAGGTGCCGGTATTCGAGAAATATGACGAATTTCTTCCAGCAGAGCTCATCCGCAAGGGCTTTGCTCACGGGATCCTCGATATCAAGGGTATGCGCGAGCGCATTGCCGAATGGGCTGCCCTCCGCCTGAACAATTGAAGCCATAGAATAAAATTTGCCGCTGTGTAATTACAGCGGCAGTTTTTGTTGTTCCATAATAAAATAATCTTATCAACAAATGAACAAGCTCAGGTGCTCTTGCGGAAATTCTTGTCGGTGAAGATACGGGCGAATACAAGGCCAAGCGGAAGTGCCATGACGATAAGGACTGCCTTGCTCAGCCACAGCGAACCGGTAGAAATATCGTTCATTCCGAGGTAGTAGATACCCTTGTACATGAACATTCCGGGCACCATGATAACTATTGAGGGCACGGTCAGGGTAATGCGCGGGTAGCCGATGAAACGCTTGAACGCCGATGCCATGAGCCCTGCGGTCAGCGCACCGATGAACGCCGCAGCCGGTACGGGAATACTCGTAAAATCTATCAGCTCAAGCCTCAGGGTATTCGCAGTCATGCCGATAACTCCGGCAGTACAAGCCATTTTCCTTCGGCTGTTGTAAAGGAACGAGAAGCCGTAAACTCCGCAGAAGCTCGCAATAACGCGCAGAACAGCCTT
>CAMOXW010000062.1 GCA_946629405.1 uncultured Ruminococcus sp. | reverse complement strand
CTGTGTACGGCACAAAGAAGATGAGGATTATCAGAGCCGAAACGCCCATAAGTATCCTGCTCTTGTCCTTGTAGCGCACCGAGAAGAAGTCCGGGATAGTGATAGCACCGCAGCGCTGACTGTAAACTCTCAGGCGCTTTGCGACAAAGAGCCAGTTGAGATATGTTCCGACAGCAAGACCGATAGCGGTCCAGCCAGCCTCTGCTCCGCCTGTAAGATAGGCAACACCGGGGAGTCCCATCAGGAGCCAGCTGCTCATATCGGAAGCCTCTGCACTCATAGCTGTTACGAGCGGTCCGAGCTTTCGTCCGCCGAGGTAGAAGTCCCCGACGTTGTCGTTTTTCTTGGAAAAGATAAAGCCTACTGCGACCATAACGACGAGATAGGCGATTATCGTTCCGATAATGATGATGTTTGTCATACCAGGTTTTTTACTCCTTTTCTGTTATTTTTCGGCAAAAAGCTTCTTTGATTATAGCATATATCTATATAAATAGCAAGGGGACGCGGCGAAAAACTTGCGGTCTGTTCTTCCTTGCCGCGGCTATAAACTTCTGCTGAAAAAATCCGGACCGCAAAAACAGAAGGCGGCGACACGCCGCAAAAAATGACTTGAAATGCAGAAGCATCTGTGCTAAAATATAGTTGACCGTACTCACGTTCAATTTATTTCTTTATTCTTGGGGGGAATAGTATGAAAAACAGGATATGTTTCGCTTTGCTGTTCAGCGGCGCTCTGCTTTTATCAGCCGGCTGCGGTGATGATAAGGAGCAGGAAATAAACAGCTCAGACAGCTCGTCTTCAGTTTCCGCGGCGGAAGCTCCGTCAAAGTCCGCTGAGAGCTCCGGAAATACCGGGACCGAGCTTGAAAATGCACTGGGGCTCTGCACTTCCTATCTCCAGAGCATCGATGATACACGATTCAACATCTATTCCTCGGATACCGGACAGGGTGTACGGCTGAATTTCACCGACATCTCCGAAAAGGGCTGCACTGTTTCATGGGACGCCTACACAGTAAGAGAGTACAGCTCCTCCCTGAATCAGGACTGTATGATAAACGGAACCCTTTACGGCAGCAAATACTGCACATTTGAGCCGCTCTACAAAAGCGGCAGCCTTGAATCGCTCCTGCTTGACGGCATTCTTATGACCTCGACCACCTCATCGTCCGACGGGACTCCGGTCGTCGATGTTTACAATTACCGCATCATTCCCGATCTCAGTGCATCGACCTGCAAGCTCTGCTTCACGCGCGGAACATCGGGCTTTGAGCGCGGCGACTTTGAATACAGCGGAAACAAAATGCAGGACCTCTATGCCGGCGGAGACGATCAACATATCATTTTTGCGTCTGCTATCGGCAATATCCAGAGCATAGGCGCTGTCAAATACGAAGGTCACTATTACAAAGTTTTCGACGAGCCGATGGCTTGGACAGAAGCACGTGACGCCTGCGAGGCTGCCGGCGGCTATCTCGCCTGCATATCCACAAGCGATGAGCAGGCATTCATTCAGGAGCTCATCAAGGATTCAGACAAGGGCAATATCTGGATAGGCGGCTACTATTCGCGTCCGGACAGAAGCTGGTACTGGGTAGACGGCTCCGGCTGGGACTACACCAACTGGGACAAGTAGCAGCCCGATAACTATACCGGCGACGAATTCTATCTCAGAATGAAAAACCGCGACACGCAGTACGAATACTGGGAAGCACTGGACGGAAAATGGAACGACACCTCCGATACCGCCGACGGCTCAGACCCCTATGCTGACGCTCCTGTCTCGACATTCGGATATGTCTGCGAATGGGAAGCGATCGACTGAAAACAGCTCCTGACCTTTTACCGGGTCAGGAGCTGTTTTTTCAGTCCATAATATCTTCTCTTATAAAGTGTGTAGGCTGCCATGCTTCCTTTTCGGGAAGACCGTATTTTTCCTTCCCGAGAGCGATAGACTTCATCAGGAACGCCATATTTTTCGCAAGGTTCCTCATCGTCTGCAAGCCCTCGGCATCGAATGCTGCCTGTCCCGGCTCTCTGCCGTGGACGCTGTTCCAGTATGTGCTTGAAGCGACAGGCATACCGCAAATGGTGAAATATTTGTTCAGCTCGTCGAATGTTGCCGAGCAGCCGCCTCTTCTCGCAACGACTACGCTTGCGCCGACCTTCATCGTCTTGTCGAAATGTGTGCTGAAGAACAGTCTGTCGAGACAGGCGATAAGTGTCGCATTTGCCGATGCGTAGTAAACGGGAGAAGCTACGATAAGTCCGTCCGCAGCCTCAAATTCTGCTGCAAGCTCGTTCACACCGTCATTGAATACGCACTTTCCGAGCTCTCCGCATTTTCCGCAGGCGATACAGCCCCTTATATCCCTGCTTCCTATCTGACAGACCTCGGCTTCGACTCCCTCAGCCTCAAGGGTCTTCACTATCTCGCTCACCGCGAGCGATGTATTGCCGTTTTTGCGCGGACTTCCGTTGATTATAAGAACTTTCATAAGTCTGCTCCTTGATGTATGTTATATTTCTTCTGCTCCTGCACTCTTCGGTGCTTTGACAAGCTCCCTCATCAGACAGAGGTCGAATGCGGTCCACGCACCGTCGCCGTCGAGGTCATACTGCTTTCCTGCAAGACCTGCTCCGACGGGCTTTCCGAGCAGGAAATCGCTCAGAGCTCTGAGATCCTGCGCGGTGTATTCAGTTATTTTTTTTTTGACTCCGAGCAGGTCGAGCCACTCAGAGACATCTTCTTTTTTCGCAGATGTAGCAAAGCGTCTGCCCTCGGGCTGCTCGCCTATCGGGACGAGCGCTTTTATATTCGCCTCACTCGCTGAAATACCGCTGCTTGCAGATGTACAGAACGGTATCACGGTCTTGTCCGAAAAGTCATAGCTTTCGAGGAAGGTGTCGATTATGCGCGGCTCCTCGCCCCACCATATCGGATAGCCGAGAAGTATCGTATCATAGCTGTCTATCGAGGCTATCGGCTCTGCTATCGCCGGACGTGCAGACTTGTCGTTCTGCTCCTTGTTCGCATGGCAGCCGCTGTCCTGATACTTTAT
>CAMOXW010000061.1 GCA_946629405.1 uncultured Ruminococcus sp. | reverse complement strand
TCGATCTCCTTCCAGCCGCTTATGCACTTTTAAACGAGTATCTGTGTAATAGGTGAAAGGCGAAGTCCGATTGTGGCACTATAGCGGAGGTCAGCCTCATTCTGAGCAATACCGCCGCCTGTTCCGCCGAGTGTGAATGCCGGACGAACGATGACAGGGTAATGTATAACCTGGGCGAAGTCCACAGCGTCATCGACTGTCTCAACAACCTTTGAAGGAATAACAGGCTCACCGATCTTTTCCATAGTGTCCTTGAAAGCCTGTCGGTCCTCAGCCTTGTGGATAGTTTCCGGATCAGCACCGAGAAGCTTGACATTATGTGAATCGAGGAAGCCCTCCTCAGCAAGCTGCATCGAAAGTGTAAGTCCGGTCTGTCCGCCCAGTGTGGACAGAAGGCTGTCCGGCTTCTCGATTTCTATAATGCGCTTTATAACATCCAGAGTCAGCGGCTCGATGTAGACCTTATCAGCCATAGCCTTATCTGTCATGATAGTCGCAGGGTTTGAATTGACCAGAACTACCTCCAGCCCCTCCTGTTTAAGTGCGCGGCAGGCCTGAGTACCGGCATAGTCAAATTCAGCAGCCTGTCCGATAACGATAGGACCGGAGCCGATAACAAGTACCTTCTTTATATCACTTCTCAGCGGCATATCAGTCACGCTCCTTTTCCATAGTCTTTACAAATTCATCGAAAAGATACGATGTGTCCAGCGGTCCGCCATGGGCTTCCGGGTGGAACTGCACCGTAAATGCGTTGACTGCGGTATAGCGTATTCCCTCGCAGGTCTTGTCGTTGGCGTTGATATGCGAAACGTGTCCGACGGAAGGGTCAATGCTTTCCCCTACCACTGCGTAGCCGTGATTCTGGCTGGTGACGTATGTCAGTCCGCTCTCGATGTCGATAACAGGCTGATTTGCGCCTCTGTGACCGTATTTCAGCTTCTCAGTCCTTCCGCCGTTTGCAAGCGCCATAAGCTGATGACCGAGACAGATGCCGAATATCGGTATCCCAAGCTTTTCTATCTCTTTGATATTTTCAATTATCTCAACGTTTTCAGCCGGGTCTCCCGGTCCGTTGGAGAACATTATCCCGTCAGGCGCAAGATCCTTTACCTGCTCCGCCGTTGTGTAAGCCGGAACTACCACTACCTCGCAGCCGCGCTTTACAAGCTCCTGTCTGATGTTGCGCTTGTAGCCGAAATCGAACAGCACTACGCGGTACTTTCTTTCCTCCGGCTCATAGGTGCGCTCCTCAGTGCCGGTGACATTCTTTACCGCATCCTTCACGGAAAAGGCGCGTATCTTTTCAAGCAGCTCGTCCTTCCTGGCATAAACGTCCTCGGTGGTGATAACGCCGTTCATTACGCCTGCCTCGCGGATAGTCCTTGTCAGACGTCGGGTGTCGATATTGTGGATACCAACGATATTGTGCTCGGTCAGAAAATCGTTGATATTTCCCTCGCTCCTGAAATTTGACGGAGCATTGCACCATTCGCGGACGATATATCCCGTAACATAGGACCTTGCAGACTCGCTGTCCTGCGAGTTTACGCCGTAGTTGCCGATGAGCGGGAAGGTCTGGGTGACTATCTGTCCGTAGTAGCTCGGGTCGGTAAGAGTCTCCTGATAGCCGGTAAGACCGGTAGTGAATACTACCTCACCGATAACAGTTCCCTTTGCGCCGAAGCTCCTGCCCTCAAAGACCTGTCCGTCGGCAAGCATAAGGTAGGCTTTTGCACCTTGATTGAATAATGACATTAGGATCATTCCTTTCGCAATATTCGTGGATCTATATAAGTCGCACACTCCATTGTGTGAGACCCGATCAGCAGCTTATTTAAGGTTGATGTACCGGCAGATATCGTCGCGCATACGGATAGTCTCGCGGCGGGCAGCCTTTGCGAAATCACGCTCGTCGCAGCCTTCCTTCTTATAAGCACACATTACTGCACGCGATGAGTTTACTATAGCGCCAAGACCGTTTGCATCAAAGCCGCCCTTCAGTCCTTCAGCACCGCCGCCCTGTGCACCATAGCCGGGTACAAGGAACATAGTATGCGGAAGTCTCTGCCTCAGCTCTGTGAGCATTTCGGGGTATGTAGCGCCTACGACTGCTCCGACACCGGAGTAGCCGTACCTGCCGATGGTGTCCTCGCCCCACTTTTCGCACATATCGCCCATTGCCTCATAGATAGTGCGTCCGTCTGCGAGCTTCATATCCTGAAGTTCGCCTGAAGAAGGATTGGAGGTCTTCACCAGAACATAAATACCCTTGTCACGCTCCTTGCAGACCTTGAGAAGCGGCGATATACCGTCGGTTCCGAGGTAGCCGTTGACAGTGAGGGCATCAGCGCCGAAAGCCTCGACCTCGTTCTCGCCTATCATTGTAGCGCCGAGGTGAGCATTCGTGTAGGCCTCCATTGTAGCGCCGATATCGTTGCGCTTTCCGTCTGTGATAACGAACATACCGTTAAGCTTTGCATAGCGGATAGTTCTTTCGAGTGTCTTGATGCCATAGTGACCGTACATCTCATAGTAGGCAGCCTGCGGCTTGATAGCCGGCACGATATCATGTATCTCGTCTATTATTGCCTGATTGAAGGCATATATAGCCTTTGCAGCAGCCTTCATAGTCCAGCCGTCGTCATCAAGATAGCGGCGCTGGATGTACTCCGGGACGTATTCAAGCTTCGGGTCAAGTCCAACTACTGTAGGGTTTTTGAGTTCAATGATCTTTTCAATAAGTCTGTCAAATGACATAGCTTTTCCTCCTGTTATCTGTTTCTTATATCGTATCTTATTTCGCCCTTTGATATAGTCACAAGCGGCTTTCCGGTGAGGGTGACGCCCTTGAACACCGTATTGTGAGACTTTGAATGGAGTTTCTCCGGCTCAACAGTCCACTTCATATTAATATCGGCAAGCACAAGGTCAGCAGTCTTTCCGGTCTGTATCGCCGGAACTTCAAGTCCAAGTATCCTGCGAGGGTTAACGCACATGAGCTCGACAACCTTTTTCAGCGGTATCTCGCCGGTATGATAGAGAGCTGTCAGCGTGGCAGCAAGGGAGGTCTCCAGACCTACTACTCCGTTGGGAGCCTTCTCAAAGTCAGCCTTCTCATCAGCTGCGTGCGGAGCATGGTCGGTGATGATGCAGTCGATAGTGCCGTCCTTTATCGCATCAATGATCGCACGGACGTCATTCTTCGTCCTGAGCGGCGGGTTCATCCGGTAGTCAGCGTCGCGCTTCATCAGAAGCTCATCCGTGAGCATAAAATAATGAGGAGCGGTCTCGCAGGTCACACGAACACCTCTTGACTTTGCAAAACGTATCATCGCTGCGCTGCCCTCGGTGCTGACGTGGCAGATGTGTATCCTTGCACCTACAGAGGAAGCAAGTATCATCTCCCGCGCTGTGATATAGTCCTCGGAAGCTCTGTCCATTCCCTTTACGCCAAGCCTTTCCGATATCTCGCCTTTGTTCATGATACCGCCGTTTATTATGCTCAGATCCTCGCAGTGCGAAGCCACGAGCAGACCGTTTTTCTTTGAAAGCTCCAGAGCTTTCCTCATCATCTCGGCATTTTCGACAGGTCTGCCGTCGTCGGAAATACATATGCACCCGGCAGCCTTCAGAGCTTCATAGTCACACAGACCGTTTCCGGACATACCACCCGTGATACAGCCTACCGGATATACCTCAACTCCGGTCCCCTGAGCCTTGTCTATGATGTACCTGATAGTTTCAGGATTATCGCAGGGCGGCTTGGGATTTGGCATAGCAAGCACTCCTGTAACTCCGCCGGCAAGCGCTGCCGCACATCCTGTGAGGACGTCCTCCTTATGTGTCTGACCGGGGTCACGGAAGTGAACGTGCATATCAAAAAGGGACGGCATCAGCACAAGGTCAGTACCGTCAATGACCTGATCCGCGCCTGTATGGAGATTTCCGCCGGTTTCAGCGATAATTCCGTCGTTTATGAATACATCCGTGACAGTGTCGTTCCTTGCGTCAACTGCGCGGACGTTCTTGATGAGAATTGATGACATACTTCCTCCTTATTCAACCGAATATTGCTACTCCGTCGCTGCCGTCGATCTCCCTTACCGAAACTCTTACGACTTCGCTGTGGGAGGTCGGGAGATTTTTCCCCACATAGTCCGGACGTATCGGGAGCTCTCTGTGTCCCCTGTCCACGAGGACCGCAAGCTGTACGGAACGCGGTCTGCCGCGCTTCATTATTGCTTCAAGAGCTGCGCGGGCGCTTCTGCCTGTGAATATTACGTCATCGACAATGACGACGTTCATGTCCTTTACACCGAAGGGTATATCCGTAAGCTCATCCGTTCCGCCCTCCGCTACATCGTCGCGGTACGGCGTTATATCAAGCTGTCCGAACGGCACGTTTACGCTCTCAAGCTCCGAGAGCTTATCGGCAATGCGCTTCCCTATCGTAACCCCGCGCGAACGTATGCCGATCACGCAGAGCTCCTCCGCACCCTTGTTGTGCTCGATTATCTCATAGGAGATCCTTGCGATAGCACGCTGCATAGCCTTGTCGTCCATTATCATGCGCTTTTTTTCCAGACTGCTCACCCCTTGTACAAAAATACCCGTCCGCAGGTCGCAGACGGGTAAGCATATAGTTATAGCTACAATTATAGTATAATCAGCTTCGCCTTGCCGACCTCACGGGATCGAATTAAAGGACATCACAATTACTCTTAACATTATATCACACTGATTCAGTTTTGTCCAGTGTTTTGAAGAAATTTTTTTGTATTGCGCGGATATTTACAAATCCACAAAAATAATGTATAATATATGTATCAGTTATTAATGACCTTCAAAAATGAATAATAGCAAGGAGGCGTATAATGTTCGCACAAAGATCAGGTATGAGCGGAAGGAAAGCTGACAGACTTCCTCCCCTGCCTGTTCCGGTAATACTCCGGCTGCTCTCGGAGCTCGCTTTGCATCCCGACGACCCGATGACAGGGATGATCGCAAAATTCGCCTCGGCAGACCCAAAGCTTTTCGCACTCCCGCCTGACGAGCTCGTCAGATATATCCGCCGGAACAGCAGATTTGCCGCCTCAATGATGCTGATAATCGAGCTTCTGCGCGAAAAGGAGTTCAGCAATGACATCTTTTCAGAGGATTTCTCTGACTACAACAATGCTTCAAGATTTTTCATGCGGCATTTTATGTTCAGGCCGGCTGAACAAGTCGTTGCAGCTCCGCTTGACAGCGACCGCAGGATCATCGGAGATGCCTATGTATCCGGCAGCGGAACGAGCTTCTCGACATATATGCCGGTCCGTGAGATAGTCCGCGTCTGTGTACTGTCCGGAGCATATCAGGTCGTTGTCTCGCATAATCATCCGGACGGTGAGGCTCTGCCCTCAGTAAATGACATAATCGCAACAAAAAAACTCGCAGAGATACTGAACAGCTTCGAGATAGACCTTGCCGATCATATTATAATAGCCGGCACCGATTCCTTCTCCATGAGGCTGAGCGGTCAGTATCCGCAGTTTTTCAGCAAGAACGAATTCTACCGCAGAAAGAGTGAAAAATGAAAAAAGAAAAAAAACTGCCGGCAGTAACTGACGAAAGCATAATCAGACTCCTGCCAAGAAGAAAAAAAGGACTGCTGAAAATCGTTTTCAGCCGATTCTTCGTCATATTTATGCTCATCATCTTCCAGATAATCATGACGGTCTCGCTGTTCACATGGCTGTACGTCCACTTCAAAGTGCTCATTATCTTGCAGGGAGTTTTCTCGTTTTTCATGCTTTTCTACCTGTTCAACTGTGATATGGACTCCGCCGCAAAGCTCACATGGCTGCTCATCATCGACTCATTCAGCATCGTCGGCGCAATGCTGTTCTGGTATACCCAGCGGGAATTCGGCCACAACCTGATACGGAAGCGCTCCTTTATGCTGACTGACGAGACCCGCGGTATGCTAACTTCATCAGAAAAAGCCTTCGCCGACCCGGATGTACAGCGTTCCGGCACTGATGACCTGTGCCTGTACCTGAGCAGATCGGGCTGCTATCCGCTGTTCAGCGATACTGACGTCACCTACTTTCCGCTCGGTGAAAATAAATTCGAGGCACTTCTTGAAGAACTGCAAAAGGCCGAGAAATTCATCTTCATGGAGTATTTCATAATCGACGAAGGCTATATGTGGGGAAGGATCCTGAAGATCCTCGCAGACAAGGTCAGGGAAGGAGTCGAGGTCAGGGTCATGTACGACGGAATGTGTGAAATAACTACACTCTCCCACGACTATCCCACCCGTATGGCTGAGCTCGGGATCAAGTGCAAGGCATTCTCACCTATACGTCCGATTATTTCGACCTACTACAACTACCGCGACCACCGGAAGATTCTCATCATTGACGGAAATGTCGCCTTCAACGGCGGTGTTAACCTCGCGGATGAATATATCAACCGCACTCCGAGATTCGGTCACTGGAAGGACTCAGCCGTAATGCTCAAGGGAGCTGCCGTCAGAAGCTTTACCCTCATGTTCCTCCATATGTGGAACATAACCGAACACACTCCCGATTGGGATTACCTCCCCGACCCCGTCCTCCCGAAGGATGCAAAGGGCTATGTTATGCCATATGCCGACTGCCCGCTCGACGAGTACAAGGTCGGCGAGAGCATCTATATGGATATCCTCAACCGCGCCACAAGCTACGTCTATATCATGACCCCCTACCTGATACTCGACGGAGAGCTCGAATCCTCCCTGAAATTCGCCGCTGAACGCGGTATCGATGTCAAGATCATCCTTCCCGGCATTCCCGACAAGAAGGGGGCCTATTCCCTCGCAAAAACACACTACAGGTCGCTCCTTCGCTCAGGTGTGCAGATATATGAATATACCCCCGGTTTCGTCCACTCGAAGGTCTTCGTCAGCGACGGAGAAAAGGCTGTAGTAGGCACGATAAACCTCGACTACCGCAGCCTCTATCACCACTTTGAGTGTGCTACCTATATGTACAAAACTCCCTGTATCTCCGATATAGAGGACGATTTCAGCGCTACCCTCAGCCTTTGCAGACAGGTCACTCCTGAAAGTATAAAGCATGAGAAATTCTCCTACAAGCTCTGCGGCAGCCTCCTCAAGCTTATCGCCCCGTTAATGTGACATCAGTATTGTGCTGAAAAATATTGCAAAAATTGAAATTTTTTTGGCGCAGACTATTGCATTTTTCAGAAAAAGGTGTTATTATATTCTTAATAAGTGTTATTACCCGAGCATTTTATACTCTCCGTTTAACAGCTTAGGTGGCTGTATCTGCGGGTTGTTAAATAGTTAAATATATAATATGGAGGGATATGATTGTCCGTAAATAAGATCACTCGCTCCGCCTGTTCAGCTGCAGCTGCCCTCGCTGTGCTCGCCTCAGCTCCCGTGTACGTCCCCCGTGCCTCAAAAACTGCAAATGCTGCGGATGTACTCAAATATGAGTTCGAGAACGGCACTACAAGCGGCGGAAAACTGTGCAAGACCGGCGTTTCCGACCTCGATGCCGATAAAATCCCAGAAGGCTCTGACCTGACGAAGTGCTCCGGCGGCGGATTTGCCTACCTCGACCAGAAAGGCACGACCCTCTCAGTTGAGGTCGATGTCCCGGAAGCCGGACTTTATGAACTAAGCATCACCTACTGCGAGCCTTCCGACCCTAACAAGAAGGTGCAGTACCTCGATATCAACGGCGTGAATCAGGGCGAAGTCACCTTCCCCTACTGCCCCTCGTTCACCGAGGCCTCCGGAGGTGTAGTCAACCTTCCGGCAGGTAAGAGTACAATTACTCTCAGGGCTTACTGGGGATATACCTACTTCGACTACCTCACACTCACCCCGGCTGACAAAAGCCTCACTAACCTCTCGCCTACTAAGTCTCTCTCGAACCCGAATGCCACCGATGCCGCAAAAAGGCTGTATTCCTACCTCTGCGACCAGTACGGCAAGCATATCATCGCCGGTCAGCAGGAATACTGCGGCGACCATAACTACAACCAGTGGAATGACCCAGATACCTATATCAAGGACAATGAGGCTGAATTCCAGTACATCCTCGAAACTACCGGGAAACAGCCTGCTATCCGCGGCATTGATATGCTCTCATACAATACCACCGACACCACATGGCGTGATAATGCCACCGGAAGGATCATCGAATGGTACAATAAGTTCCACGGGATCCCGACTGTTACCTGGCACTGGAACGTCCCTACCGAGAAGGACAGTGAAAGTATCGCCTTCTATGTCGAATCGACCGGAAATTCCCCGTATACCACATTCAGCGTAACAAACGCTGTTACCGAGGGTACATGGGAGCACGAAAAGATCCTCGCCGATATCGACCTTATCGCCACAGAACTGAAAAAGGTACAGGACGCCGGAGTGCCTATGCTCTGGAGACCTCTACATGAGGCCGAGGGCGGCTGGTTCTGGTGGGGTGCCGAGGGTCCGGAAGCCTGCAAGAAGCTCTACCGGCTCCTCTATGACAAGCTTACCAATGAGTACGGTCTGAATAACCTTATCTGGATATGGACTGGCTATACATCACCTGCTTCCGCAGATTGGTATCCCGGCGACGATGTTGTCGATATCGTCGGCTATGACAAGTACAATGCCGCTGACGGTATGCCTAACCTCAGCTCTATCGCCTCGACCTTCTACAGCCTTGTAAAAGGCACAAACGGCGAGAAAATGGTCGCTATGACCGAAAACGATTCCATCCCGTCTCTCGAAAATCTTGTAAACGACAAGGCGGCATGGCTCTATTTCTGCCCATGGTATATGAACTACCTCACAAGCGAGCAGAACAACCCTGTAGATAACCTGATCGAGATATACAACAGCGACTACTGCATAACTCTTGACGAGCTTCCCGATCTCACGAGTTATCCGATCAATGGCAGCTCCGCCCCCGACCCGACTGAGGATACCACCGGCAGCAATTATCTCGCCGGCGATGCCAACTGCGACGCTCAGGTCAATATGGCTGATGCTGTGCTTATCATGCAGGCTATCTCAAATCCGGACAAGTACGGAAAAGGCAAAACAAGCGGTATCACCGCTCAGGGTGAACAGAACGGCGACGTCGAGTCCACCGGAAACGGCCTCACCAATAAGGATGCCCTGCAGATCCAGAAGTTCAAACTTGGTCTTATTTCATCTTTAATTTAATTTATCAGGAGGACAAAAATGAAGCTATCCAAACGCATTATCTCTGCTGTAACGTGCGCTGCTGCACTTACAGCCCCGCTGACAGGCTCGCTCGGAACTGCTATCGCTGCCGGCGAATCTGATGAGGAGATCGTATACTCTGCCCCGATAAGCGAGGTAGTCACTGATTCCGGTCTCGATATCGACTATGCCCGAGCTTTGCAGTATTCCCTATATTTCTACGACGCAAATATGTGCGGCGAGATCAAAGAAAATGAGAACCTGCTTTCATGGCGCGGAAGCTGCCACACCTACGACGCACACGTTCCTATGATAGAATGGGACGGAGTTACCACTAAATCCAGCAAGGGCGGTACTAACCTCTCCGCTGCATTCATGACACAATACAAGGATATTCTCGACCCCGACGGCGACGGCACTATCGATGTTGCCGGCGGCTTCCACGATGCGGGCGACCACGTTGAGTTCGGTATACCTGAAAACTATACCGCTGCCACACTCGGCTGGGGATACTATGAGTACCGCGACGTTTACAAGAAGCTTGAGCAGGATAGCCACATTGAAACTATCCTCCGCCACTTCAACGACTACCTCATGAAGTGTACATTCCGCGACAAGGACGGTACAGTCATCGCTCACTGCTACCAGGTCGGCGAGGGTAATATCGACCACGCTATCTGGAATTCCCCTGAGGTAGATACTATGCCGCGTCCGGCATTCTTCCTGACAGCCGAAAAGCCTCAGACAGACTACGTTGTCTCTGCGGCAGCTTCACTGGCTATAAACTACCTCAACTTCAAGGAAACAGACCCTGATTATGCTGAAAAATCGCTTGACTACGCCAAGGCTCTCTGGGATTTCGCCAACGCTAATCCTAAAGAGCTCTCAGACAACGCTGACGGTCCTGTTCAGTTCTATAAATCAGGCAAATGGGAGGATGACTACTGCTGGGCTGCTGCATGGATGTACCTTGCTACAGGCGACGCAACTGTATTCGACCACGGCGCATATAAAGTATTCGACTACTATGCTCCCTCCGGCTTCTGCTACAACTGGAACGATATGTGGGGCGGAGCTGCTGTTATGTGGGCTGTTATCAATCAAGAACACCCTGAACTCGACCTCGTTCAGCATATCAGAGATGCTCAGGGCATGAACCAGTACGTCCTGAAGGATTTCTGGGATGATGACTGTCTCGGAAAATGCCTGAAAACATGGCAGGGCAAGGAAACTCCCCAGGGCTTTGCATGGCTCAGCACATGGGGAAGCTGCCGTTATAACACTGCTATGCAGTTCATATGCCTCCTCTATGATAAGTATCACAACGATCAGCCGACTGAATGGAGCGAATGGGCTAAGAAGCAGATGAACTACAT
>CAMOXW010000060.1 GCA_946629405.1 uncultured Ruminococcus sp. | reverse complement strand
TAATTACGCATTACGCATTACGCATTACGAATTACGAATTGAACGAAAGGATTGATCGTATGAAGAATACTATCTTTACCGGTGCCGGTATAGCTATCATCACTCCGATGAACGCTGACGGCTCTATAAACTACGACAAGTTCGCCGAGCTCATCGACGACCAGATAAAAAATGGTACAGACGCTATAATCGTCTGCGGTACCACCGGAGAGGCTTCCACTATGACCGACCAGGAACACCGCGACTGCATACGCTTTGCCGTTAAGCAGACTGCCGGGAGAGTTCCTGTTATCGCGGGCGCCGGCAGCAACGATACCGCTTACGCTGTCGAGCTCTCAAAGGAAGCTGAGGAAATGGGGGCAGACGGTCTGCTCCACGTCACTCCCTATTACAACAAGACCACCCAGCGCGGCGCTATAGCTCATTTCACCGCTATCGCCGATGCTGTGAACATCCCGATCGTCCTCTACAATATCCCCGGACGCACCGGTATGGGACTTGACGTCGCCACGATCAAAAAGCTTGCAGAGCATAAGAATATCTGCGCCGTCAAGGAAGCAAGCGGCAACATCAGCTATGCCGCAAAGCTCATCGCTGAGTGCGGCGACAGCATCGACGTTTACTCCGGCAACGATGATATGATCGTTCCGCTTATGTCACTTGGTGCAAAAGGCGTTATCTCAGTGCTTTCACACGTTATGCCCGCTGAGACTCACAAAATGGCTCAGCTCTGCCTTGACAACGATTTCGCCGAGGCACAGAAGCTCCAGATAGGCCTGCTCGACCTCATCAACGATCTGTTCATTGAGGTGAACCCGATCCCCGTAAAGGAAGCTATGAATATGATGGGCTGGAACGTAGGTCCCTGCCGTCTGCCGCTCTATGAGATGTCCGATGAGCATAAGGCCAAGCTCCTCGCTTCACTGAAAAATCACGGACTTGTTAAGTAAACCTGCCAAAAAGGAAGTGTAAACTATGACTAATATTGCAATTTGCGGTGCTAACGGCAAAATGGGCAGAAATGTCTACGCCTGCGCCGAGGCTCACGGCGACTGCAAGGTCATCGCCGGCATCGACCTCTATACAAAGCAGTATGCAGATTTCCCGATCGTCGAATCGCCTGATAAACTGCCCGTAAAGCCCGATGTTATCATCGACTTCTCCAACCCTGCCTCCCTCGAGGGACTTCTCTCCTACTGCCTCTCAACAGGCACTCCGCTTGTTGTTGCCTCAACAGGCTATTCCGACGAGCAGATCGCTGCTATCAAGAACGCCTCGCAGCAGATACCGGTGTTCTTCACCTTCAATATGTCCCTCGGGATCAATCTTCTTGTTCAGCTTGCAAAAAAGGCAGCTTCCGTCCTCGGAGACCAGTTCGATATTGAGATCGTCGAGAAGCACCATAACCAAAAGATAGACGCTCCGAGCGGCACAGCTATAATGCTCGCAAACGCCATAAACGAGACCCTCGACAACTCCAAGCACTTCGTCTATGACCGCCACAGCCGCCGTCAGAAGCGCGAGAAGTCCGAGATAGGTATGCACGCTATCCGCGGAGGTACTATTGTCGGAGAGCATGACGTTATATTTGCCGGAAACGATGAGGTGATAACCCTCTCCCACTCGGCAGCGTCGAAGACAGTTTTTGCCAACGGTGCGGTAAATGCTGCTGTATTCCTCAAGGATCAGCCGGCAGGTCTTTATGATATGTCGCTCATGGTTTGAGGTAAAAAATGCTGACGCACACAGGTACACAGACTATTGAAACAGAAAGACTCATACTCCGGAGATTTGAGCATTCCGACTGTGACGACGTTTTCAGGAACTGGGCAAGCGACGAAAAGGTGCAGTCGCTGTACTCCGAGCCTGTCTACTCCACTAAGGAGGAGGTAAACGGTCTGCTTGATAAGTATATCAGCTGCTACGAAAGGCCGGACTTCTACCGCTGGGCTGTGATAAGCAAGGAAACCGGTGAATGTATCGGTCAAATAGCATATTTTCTCGTGGACAGCAAGAACCACTTCGCAGAGATAGAATACTGCATCGGTTCACAGTTCCAGTGCAAGGGATACTGCACTGAAGCCGCAAAGGCTGTCATAGCTTTCGGCTTCGACAAGATAAATCTCCACAAGGTGCAGATATGCACTAAAACAGTAAACGTACCTTCAAAAAGAGTCATTGAGAAATGCGGCTTCACCTATGAAGGCACCCTCAGGGACTATTTCTACTGGAAGGACCAGTATGTCGGAAGGCTTTATTTCTCGATTTTAAGGGAAGAATACGAAAACAGGAGGTAAGCTATGGCTTCTCAGGAAGAACTTGACAGAACACGCGAATTCTTCAAGGGCGACCGCTATGCAATGGAGTCCGGCGCGGTCATTGAGGAAATAGGCGACCACTATGCAAGGTGCAGCCTTACTCTGACAGATATGCACAAAAATGCTATGGGCGGCGTTATGGGAGGAGTTTACTTCACTCTCGCAGACTTTGCCTTTGCTGTTGCCTCGAACTGGCAGGAACCCGGAGTTGTCGGACTGAACTGCGATATCTCATTCATCGGCACTCCTAAATCCGGCACTCTTGTCGCTGAGGCGAGATGCGTAAAGGAGTCAAAGCACATCGCTACCTACAATGTTGAGATACGCGACGACCTCGGAAACATCACCACCGTCGTTCAGTGCATGGGCTTCAACACAAAAAACAGATGAACCTCAGAAGGCGCCTTCGGGCGCCTTTTCAATTCAAATCATACCGCGAAATTGCACAATAGTGATATGATGTCGTTGTGCAAATACACGAAAAAATTTTTATTAATAATTTATGCTTTATTTTTCCTGATTATATGCTATAATTAATGTGTCCTCAATAACCGCCTTACGGCGGTTATTGCCCTGAACTTTGTTC
>CAMOXW010000059.1 GCA_946629405.1 uncultured Ruminococcus sp. | reverse complement strand
TTCGGCGGTCTGCTCTTCTCGCTGACTGCTCCGCTGTATGTATGGACGATACTCTGATGAGAAAGAAGGGGTGAATAAATATGAATTTTTTCACAGACGAACTCAAAAAGATAACAGACAGGAGCGAGTACATCCAGAAGCCTAAGTTCGTCGGCCAGTCCTGTGTTTTCAGGCTGTCCGATGATGTTACCGGAAAACTTCAATTCGTGACAAGAGGACACGCTGATAACTACACAGCATTAAAGCTCTCGCTATTCAATAAGCGTGAGGGACCTATAGATATTCAGATAATGAATATTGTCGATGTAATAGGACGCAAGCGTGTACTTGGAGAACTCAGATCTCCGTATATCTGGAAATACGGTAATGACATCGACTGGTATAGTTATCATCCAGATGATAATGATTATTCAGCTATGTCTGAAACGGTAGACGATTACCTCTCCTGTTTTGCTGAACAGGATCTTACAGAATCAGAAGATGAAGAACTGAGCATTTCGCTCAACTAAAGGAGGAATTTGTATGAAAAGAACAATTAAAACAATGATTGCCGTGCTCTTAGTCGGCACAGCCTTGACAGGATGCGGTACCATAAAGCCGCCTAAGCTCAACAATACGGCAACAACTGTACCGCCCATTACGACAACAACTACTACACTTCCAATTACAATAACTGCCATAACGTCTTCAACCACTACTTCAACTGCCACAACAACTACTACCAAAGCAGTAACAACGACTGCTGTGACAACAACTGCTGAAGTGCAGAGAACATTTAAAAACAGTGAGCAGCCGGCAAAGTAAGGTGGTGAGCATATGCCATATATACCATTCACGGACGAGCAGAAAGTCGTTGCCAACTCCGTAGATCTTGTATATTTTCTGAGAAGCCGCGGAGAAAGGCTTGAAAAGGTCGGACGCCAGTATAAGCTCATATATACCGACGGCATCGGCAGTCATGACAGTATAACCATGTTCGGAAATACTTGGTATGATCACAAGAATCAGGTCGGTGGCGGAGCTATAAAGTTCATGCAGTATTTCTACGGTATGAACTTTACTGACGCAGTACAGGAACTGCTTGGATATACGGTAACTCCACTTGCAAGAAGCATACCCGAGACAGCCCCCGAGCCTAAAAAGGAATTTGTGCTTCCACCGAAGAATAAGACGATGAACCGAGTATATGCGTATCTCATCAAGCAGCGATATATCGCTCCCGAGGTAGTATCATACTTCGCAAAGGAAGGAAAGGTATATGAGGACTCGGAGCATCATAACGCTGTCTTCGTAGGATTAGATGAAAACGGAGTGCCGAGACAGGCTCACAAACGCTCTACAAACAGTTTTGGTAAGACCTTCCGTATTACCGTTGAGGGCTCAGATACCGATTACAGCTTCGCACACTACGGCACGTCGGGCAGACTATATGTCTTTGAAGCTCCCGTGGATATGCTGTCGTACATCACGCTCCACCCTGAGAACTGGAAGAAGCATTCATATATAGCCATGAACGGCGTGTATGAGTCTGCGGTGGTGAAAGCGTTGGAGCTGTACGATAATATAGAGCATATCGTTATCTGCACTGATAACGACGAGGGCGGTATCGATGCTTACGACAGGCTCAATGACTTGCTTCAGGAGCGCGGATATACCAATGTTACAAGGATATATCCGACCTACAAGGATTTCAATGAGGATCTCAAGGCTAAAAACGGACAGTCTCCGCTCATAGCTGTACCCCATGAAAGAAAGCAGACGTTCTATGCGAATGTCGATAATTTAGGGTATTACCCCTGCCGTCCGGATAAGCTGACATCGCAGCTCAGGGCAGCATTCAAGAACGGACAATACAGATATCTTGCCGAGTATGCATTAGCAGGCTCGGCATATTTTATGCGTGTAAAGGACGAATCAAAGGCCCATTCTGCCCTCAAAGCTAAGATGAGGAAGGAATACAGGGCATATCGTGACAAGGGTAAGCTCGAGGTCAAGTACAAAGAACTGAGCAGTAAGCTGAAAGAGGTGCTTAATGATCTGAAACAGCCTGCGAGGACGTATGAGCAGTCCATAGCTACGGCTAAGAGACTATATGAGCTTGCCGACTGTGCTGTCAGAACCCAAACGGAAGCAGAGCTGAATAACAGTCCTGCGGAAGAAATGACCGAGGACGAAGAACAAGATGAGGAAGCGGAGCTATCTCCGCTTCTGACATTGTCATAGGGCGCGCGTCATCATGTCATAGGCATATATGAAGTATACAAAGGAACTAAGATATATATATAGCGAAAAAGGAAGTGTAGTATTGGATGATAAGAAAATATATCTGTTAGCTTTAATGGCGGCGTGTTTAATATTATTTGCAATAGTTGTATGTGTTTTGGACAGCCGCGGAATAAACAGTATCAAGTCAAAAGCGGTCGGTGACGGACAGCATGGCACTGCAAGGTGGGCCACCAAGCCGGAGATAAGGCAGACTTTTATCTCTCAGCCATACGAACCTGATTTGTGGAGACAAGGAAAGAACTTGCCTAAAGTGCAGGGGACGGTCATCGGATGTCAGGGAAAGGTCAATACAACGGCACTTGTAGACACAGGTGATGTTCATAGCCTTATGATAGGTGCAGCCGGCGTCGGTAAGACAGCGTACTTTTTGTATCCCAATATTGAATTCTGCCTTGCAAGCGGAATGTCGTTTCTGTCAACAGATACCAAAGGCGACATTGCCCGAAACTATGGAAACATAGCCAAGAACTGCTACGGATACAATGTGTCGGTGCTTGACCTCAGAAACCCGACCAGGAGTGATGAGGACAATATTCTTCACCTTGTGAACAAGTATATGGACATTTATCTGAGCGATAAAACTAACTTGTCTGCAAAAGCCAAAGCCGAGAAATATGCTAAGATCACGGCTAAGACGATAATAAATATCGGCGGCGGTGACAGCACATCGTATGGTCAGAATGCCTTTTTCTACGATGCAGCAGAAGGCTTGCTTTCATCGATAATACTGCTGTTAGCTGAGTTCGGTGATAAGAATGAGAGACATATAGTGTCAGTTTTTAAGTTGATACAGGATCTCATAGCAAAGCCTCCTGCAAAGAATGCAAAGGACAAACCACCGATGTACTTCACAAAGCTGATGGAACTTCTCCCGAGCGACCACAAAGCAAAGTGGCTGGCAGGTGCGGCTCTTAACTCAGCAGATCAGGCAATGCTGTCGGTAATGTCAACTGCATTGTCAAGGCTTAATAGCTTTCTGGACTCTGAAATGGAGCAGATACTGTGCTTCGGTACAGCTATAGACGCAGAACACTTCTGCAATGAAAGGTCCGCTATATTTATAATACTTCCCGAGGAAGATCAAAGTAAATATTTCATGGTCAGCCTGTTGATACAGCAGCTATACCGTGAAATATTAGTTATCGCCGATGAACACGGCGGAGCACTGCCGAACAGAGTAATGTTCTACTGTGATGAGTTCGGCACCTTCCCCAAGATAGAGGGAGCTGAGGCGATGTTCTCAGCCGGTCGAAGCAGAAAGATATCCATAGTTGCAATTATACAGTCATTCGCACAGCTTGAGCAGAAATATGGCAAGGAAGGCTCGGAGATAATCACAGATAATACGCAGCTCACCATTTTCGGCGGATTTGCTCCGCAGTCTCAGTCGGCAGAGGTGCTGTCAAAGGCACTCGGTGAGCAGACAGTTCAAAGCGGCTCGGTGTCGCTGGGTAGGGAGCATTCACGTTCCATACAGATGATGGGAAGACCGCTGATGACCGTTGACGAACTCAAAAGTATGCCTAAAGGTCAGTTT
Source organism: uncultured Ruminococcus sp. (assembly GCA_946629405.1). Next base: position 114 of record CAMOXW010000059.1, on the reverse strand, counting down.
ATCGTTATGAAGACCGGAACTCACCCCATGATAAGTAAGCTGAAGCTGTACTTCAAGTGGGGCATAAAGTTCGGTGAGCCTTTCATGCTTGAAGATAAGGCTGCACGCTCTGTG
>CAMOXW010000058.1 GCA_946629405.1 uncultured Ruminococcus sp. | reverse complement strand
TGTGCGACCATAGAGTCGATATTGCCGGAGGTGACGAGGAAAGCGTACTTAGGACTGCCGAAGCGGCGGAAGTCCCTGTCGGAGCGCCAGTCGGGCTGAGCGATAACTCCGACGGTAAAACCGAGTGACTCTATAAGTCTTGTGATTATAGCCGCACCGAAGCTTGGGTGATCGACGTAGGCGTCACCTGTTATGTAGATGAAATCGAACTGTTCGATGCCGAGCTCATCCATTTCCCTTCTGGTAGTCGGGAGAAAGCCCTCATACATTTACAAAACCTCCTTTATCAGAAGTTTAACTGCTGGGAACGCATCGGGGGAGCGTTCCCTGCTAATCAATATCCTGCATACGGCGGAGCTTACGCTCGTCGAACTGCATCTTGGACATGAGCACACGTCTTGGCTTAGCGCCCTCACTTGGTCCGATAACTCCTCTTTCCTCGAGCTCGTCCATAACGCGCGCAGCTCTTGCGTAGCCTAGCTTGAGCTTGCGCTGGAGGGTAGAAGTTGAGATCTGACCTGCATTGACAGCGATCTCCATAGCGCGTTCAACGAAGTCCTCGTCCGAGCCTGCTGCAACATCGGGGATATCATCATCGCTGCCGCCCTTTGTCTGGGGAACGTAATTCTCAACAGCCTCGGTGATAGCCTCGTCATACTCAGCAACGCACTGATCCTTGATGAAGCCGAGGGTCTCGGAGATGTCCTTATTTGACGCAAAGCAGCCCTGGATACGAACCGGCTTGTTGGTGCCTATGGGCATATAGAGCATATCGCCGTTTCCGAGGAGCTTGTCCGCGCCAGCCTGATCTATGATAGTGCGCGAGTCCACCTGAGACATAACGGAGAGTGCGATACGGCTGGGGATATTAGCCTTGATAAGGCCTGTGATGACGTCGGTGGTAGGTCTCTGGGTAGCCACAACGAGGTGCATACCGGCAGCACGTCCCATCTGTGCAAGACGGCAGATCGAGTCCTCGACCTCCTTGCCGGCAACGAGCATCATATCAGCGAGCTCGTCGATGAATATGACCACCTGAGGTATAGGTGCAAGCCCCTCGTCCTTCTGTGCGATCGAGTTGAAGGATTTCAGGTCATTTGCGCCGTGATCTGAGAAAAGCTTGTAGCGGCGCATCATCTCGTTGACCGCCCAGTTGAGGGCACCGGCAGCCTTTTTAGCCTCGGTGACGATAGGGATGAGGAGGTGGGGGATGCCGTCGAAGACCTTGAATTCGACTATTTTGGGGTCGATGAGAATGAGCTTTACCTCGTCGGGGCGGGCGTTGTAGAGGATGCTCATAATGATCGAACGGGTGCAGACAGATTTACCTGAGCCGGTAGTTCCGGCGATTATGACGTGGGGCATTTTAGCGACGTCGCCGAGGATAACGTTTCCGGCGATGTCCTTGCCGACCGCGAAGGTGAGCTTGCTTGGTGAAGCCTTGAAGGAGGGAGCTGAGAGTATCTCGCGCAGGGTGACGGTGTCCTTGTTCTCGTTGGGGACCTCGATGCCGACAACGGATTTCCCGGGCACGGGAGCTTCTATCCTCACGCCCTGAGCGGCGAGGTTGAGGGCGATATCGTCCTCGAGGCCCTTGATCTTCGAGACCTTGACGCCGGGGCCGGGCTGTATCTCATAGCGGGTGATAGAGGGGCCGCGGAAGATATCCTTGATATGCACCTCGACACCGAAGCTGCGGAAGGCGTTCACGATTATCTCAGCCTTTTCGCGCATTTCCGAGGCAGCCTCAGCGCTGTTGGACTTCACCTCGGGGGGAGTGAGCAGGTCGAGCGGCGGGAGAATATAGACCTTTTCGACCTCAGGCTGAGGGGGTTCATCGCCTGTCGGAATGTCAATGGAGAGCTCATCGGGAGTTGTACGCTTTCTGCCTGCCTCACGTTCGATGAGGGATTCAAGTCCATCATCGGGGGACTTTTTCTTTCTGAGGCTGATGTGTTTTTCGGCGGGAGGCTCCTTCTGAGGCGGGATAAGGTCATCTGTCGGGAGCGGGATATCGAGGAGGAAGTCATCCCCGCTGCCGGAATTATGTACTACCGGGACGCTGACAGGGATAACGCGCTGCTCATCGGCAGGAGCCGGGGGAGCGATCACGGGCTCAGGGTGTTTTTCGCTGCGTGAGGCGCGGCTGTTGACTATCTCGATAGCCTCCATATCCTTGGCGAAGCTTTTTTTCTCCTTCTCGTCGTCGATGTCATCGTCCTCCTCAAAGGCGTCGCCGAATTTACCGCCGACCGACACATAGTGGAAGCCCTTGAAGCAGCGTCCGATGAATCTGAACGGCGGAGAGAGCATATCCAGGAATTCGAGGAGGCTAAGCCCTGTGAGAAGCATACCGAAGACGAAGAACATTATTATAGTAATGATCCTTGCGCCGAGGCCTCCGAAGCCTCTTATGAGCACACCGGCGATGACCATGCTTGCGACACCGCCGCCGCGCAGCTCTGAGCCGTCCGCATAAAGCTCCCTGAGCTGTTCCCTGAAGCTTGAACCGGGAAGCTCGCCGACGAAGAATATCTGTATCGCAGCGCTTGTCAGGAACATCAGTGCAACACCCCAGACAGCACGGCCTGCAACGCACTTCTGGCTTTTTTCCATGCCGATCTGGACGGCAGTATAAATAAGTATCATGGGGACGAAGAAAGCGGCGATGCCGAACATTCCGAGCAGGAAGCGGTGAATCGCGTGCCATCCGGCTGAGCCGGTAATAAGCACCATCATTGCGGTTAGGATGCCTGCTGCGAAAAGTATCACCGACCAGAACTGGTTCTGATCGTTTCTGAGCTGAGAGTTCTCCTCTTTTTTTGTGGGCTCAGCGATCTCCTTGGGAGCGGTTTTTTTTGAAGTCTTTTTCTTAGGTTCTGCCATATGATCCTCCGGGTTGTTCTACTGCTGATATCTTTTATCTGAGTGCTCGATCATGTCGTAAAGGCGGTCAAGAGCGTCGCCGAGGCTTCCGAGGGAATCGATAAGACCGAGCTCAACGGCTTCCCTGCCCTCGATAACACTGCCAACGTCCATGACGAGTTCCTGAGTATTAGTAAGAAGGCGTCTGAAAACGTCCTCCGGGATATTGCTGTTTCTTAGGACGAAGCTGATTATCCTGTCCTGCATTTTGTCGAAGTACGAAAGTGTCTGAGGAACACCGAGAACGGTGCCGTTCATCCGGACGGGGTGGATGGTCATAGAAGCCGTCGGGACGATGAACGAGTGCTTAGCACTGACAGCAAGCGGTACACCGATAGAGTGGCCGCCGCCGACTACAAGGGAGACCGTGGGGGTTTTCATACCCGAGATAAGCTCAGCGATAGCGAGCCCGGCCTCAACATCGCCGCCGACGGTATTGAGGATAATGAGAAGTCCCTCGACGCTCCTGTCCTGTTCGATAGCGACGAGAGCGGGGATGATATGTTCATATCTTGTGGTCTTGTTCTGTTCGGAGAGGACATAGTGACCCTCGATCTGACCGATAACCGAGAGGCAGTGTATCAGGTGTCTGCTGTTCTGTGAAACGGACTGTCCGAGTTTTTCGGCAAGTTCAGCCTCACTCAGCCTGTCCTCTGCCGGAGAGATGTCATGTTCAGCGAATTCAGCCATAGTAAGCGCTCCCTTCTGGTGATAGTATGTGCGTTATCCGGGAGCATATACATAGTAATTATACGCCATTTTGCTGTCAAAGTCAACCCCCGTGCCGCACATTTTAGTTGGATTTTTGAAGTCATAGCAAGGCTGCACAAACTCCGTAAACGTTCGCCTAAATCCCGTAGAGGTTCACAAGAACTTGTTTTGTGTTCGTTTGATGAAATTTTCCAAAAACCCTTGAAATTCGTCACAGACTATGGTAGAATAGTCTCGTAGGGATTACTACAATTTCTGAGAAAGGGGGTCGCGTCATGGAAACTGAGCTTCTCATCTGGGCAGTTGTTTTTGCCTTGTTCGTTATCGCTGAAGTCACTTCTGTGCAGCTTGTCTCGATCTGGTTCGCCGTCGGAGCGCTTTTTGCTCTGCTCAGCGCGTTCTTCTTCGACGTCGGTTTCATTGCACAGTTCGCTATCTTCACCCTGACCTCAGGCATCTTCCTCGCCCTGACATTCCCGTTCCTGAGCAAATGGCGGAGATCAAAAAAGATCGTCTCCACCAATGCTGACCTCGATATCGGCGAAACTGCCGTTGTCATCGAGGATATCAACGAGGATGCCGGTTCCGGACGAGTCACTTTAAAAGGGGTCGATTGGAGTGCTGTTCCGGCTGAAAAAGACACGCTTATCCCAAAAGGCAGCGTCGTCACCGTCAAAAAGGTGCAGGGCGCCAAGCTGACAGTTGAGCTTAAATCATAATTCGCATTTTCCAAAAAATTTCATCATCTAAATCTTCCGGAGGTCTATAATTATGGGAAATTTCCTTGTAATCATTGTTTTGGCAGTAATCGTTTTTCTGCTGTTCATCATCATCAGGAGCTTCAGAGTAGTTCCTCAGGCACACGTTTTCGTTGTTGAGCGCCTCGGCTCATTCCACGCTGAGTGGCAGACCGGTGTTCACGTTCTCGTTCCCTTCGTTGACCGCATCGCAGGCAAGGTCTCCCTCAAGGAAAAGGGCGTTGACTTCAAGCCGCAGCCCGTTATCACGAAGGATAACGTTACCATGCAGATAGATACTGTCGTGTTCTTCCAGGTCACTGACGCCAAGCAGTACATCTACGGCGTTGAAAGACCTCTCGTCGCTATCGAGAACCTCTCCGCCACCACTCTCCGTAACATCATCGGTGAAATGGAACTCGATACTACCCTCACCTCGCGTGACGTCATCAATACCAAGATAACATCTATCCTCGACCAGGCTACCGACCGCTGGGGCATCAAGGTAAACCGCGTTGAGCTCAAGAATATCCTCCCCCCGCGTGAGATCCAGGACGCCATGGAAAAGCAGATGAAGGCTGAACGTGAGCGCCGTGAGAAGATTCTCCAGGCTGAGGGTGACAAGAAGTCCCAGATCCTCGTTGCAGAGGGCGAAAAGGAGTCCCAGATACTCCGCGCTCAGGCAAAGAAGGAATCCCAGATACTCGAAGCTGAGGCTCAGAAGCAGGCTATGATACTCCGCGCTGACGCCGTAAAGGAACAGAAAATACTCGAGGCTACCGGTGAGGCTAAGGCTATCGAAATGGTTCAGCAGGCTCTCGCTGACAGTATCGTGAAACTCAATCAGTCCAATCCTAACGAGAGAGTTATCCAGCTCAAATCCCTCGAGGCCTTCTCGAAGGCTGCCGACGGAAAGGCTACAAAGATCATCATCCCCAGCGAAATACAGGGGCTTGCAGGTCTTGCAGCAGGGCTTAAATCTGTTGTTGACAAGGACAGCGCAGATGCCTGAACAGGCTTATATCAATTACAGCGGGGCGCCGTATGGTGTCCCGTTTTCTGCGTCCCGGCACCTGCCATTTTCCACATTTCCACGTTGATATCCAATGTTAAAAAGAAAACTATTACAAACGTCGAAAACCTCAGCGAAATGTCCGGGGTTTTTGTCTGTTGGTACGATTTTTGCAAATTTTGCAAAACCTTGTTTTTTGCTATTGCATTCCGTCGGATATTGGTGTATAATAAATATTGCAATGTTATATAGTTTTTACTATTAATCGCTCAATAAGTGCTTTTTTAATTGTTAAAACTATGGCTTGCTGTAAAAATGTCATGATATACAGAAAAAATTTGTGCATTTTCACAATAGTCGATCAATTCAGCCGCCTCGCTTTTTTTGCGGCAGATACAGATAAAGATATATATTACTAAACAAAAGAACTTTCAAGGCGGTAACAGCAAAATGATCTTCTCAAGACTATTCTTCATATACCTCTTTCTGCCCGTTTGTCTCCTGACCTACGCCGCCGCAAGGGGTACTAAACATAAAAATACGGTGTTGATCATCTTCTCACTGATATTCTACGCATGGGGTGAGCCGGCCTTCGTCCTGCTCATGCTGCTGAGCGCCTTCGTAAACTATGCCGCCGGTCTCCTTATTGACAAGTACCGCGGAAAGCCCGGAGATACCGCCGCTGCTGCCTTCGCTGTCGTTTTCGACCTGCTCATGCTCGGAGTATTCAAGTACAGCGGCTTTATCGTGGAGAATGTCAACGCCCTTTTTTCATGCTCGCTCCCAGTCCCGGACGTGAGGCTCCCTATCGGCATCAGTTTCTATACCTTCCAGACTATCTCCTATATCATCGACTGCCACTGGGAAAAGGTCGATGCCCAGAAAAGCTTCAGGAATTATCTGCTCTACCTCGCGCTTTTCCCGCAGCTCGTCGCCGGCCCTATCGTCCGCTACAGCACTATCGAAAAGGAAATAACCGAACGTAAGGTCTCCGCTGCCGACGTCGCCTACGGCTTCGACCGCATGGCTCTCGGGCTCGGTAAAAAAGTCCTCCTCGCTAATCAGCTCAGCCTCATCGTTGACAGCACCCTCGGCAGCATCTCTACCGCTACCGTGTTCGGAGCATGGTACGGCGTCATTGCCTACGCTTTGCAGATCTACTTTGACTTTTCAGGCTATTCCGATATCGCTATCGGCCTCGGAAGGATCTTCGGCTTCCACTTCGATGAGAACTTCCGCCACCCCTTCGTATGCAGGGATATCACCGAATTCTGGCAGCGCTGGCATATCTCCCTCAGCACCTTCTTTCGCGATTACGTCCTCTATATCCCCATTTTCGGCAAGCGCAGAAAGTACGGCGGCCTGTTCCTCGTCTGGCTCTGCACCGGCATCTGGCACGGCGCAAGCTGGAATTTCATCCTCTGGGGACTTTACTACGGCCTGTTCATCTTCATCGAAATGCAGATCGGCAAGAAACGCATGAAAATGATCCCCGCCGTCATAAGACATATCTACAGCAAGCTCGTCATCATCATCGGCTTCGGGATATTCTACTTCGAGGACCTCGGCAGGCTCGGCAGATTCTTCCGCACTATCGCCGGCATCGGTACGACCGGCTTCATCGGCCTGCAGGACAGGATATCCCTCACAAACAATATGTTCCTCCTCATCGCGGCTGTTATATGCACCTTCCCAATTATCGACACCGCAAAAAAACTCTCCGAAAAAAGCTTCGCCGCAAGGAGCGCTCTGAGCTCCGCTGCCGCTCTTTCATCAGCCGCACTCCTCCTCGTATCAAGCATCATGCTCGTCGATGCGACTACAAATCCATTCCTTTATTTCAGATTCTGACAGAGGTTAAAAATGAGTTACTATGCTGCCGCCCAAAGATACGGCAAACCTAAAAGAAAGAAGAAAAAACGCAGGAATAATTCCCGCCGCCGCGCTGTTATCGCTGTCAAAGCCACAGACCGCAGCCGCACTAAGATAGATGTCCCGGTCACTTCCGCCGTAAAAGAAACCGCCGAAAAACGCCGCTGCAGCCTCACCCACGCGATAGCTGCGGCAAATGTCGTCCTGATAGGCGGGATACTCGCCTTCGGCACTTTTTATATGACCTGCCTCAAACACGAAAAAGTCGCCGAGGATGAAAATCGCTACCTCACAAAGTTTCCCGACTTTTCACTCAGCAGCTACCTCAGCGGCGACTATACCGCCGCCGTTGCTGATTATTTCGACGATACCGTCCACAACAGGTCGCAGATAAAACGATTCATCTCTGACAAGCTCATCCCCCTCAAAGGCAGACCCTACGGCGGTGATGACGAGGTCGAACTCTATGGAAGTGCCTATGAACACAGCAGTCCCGCTATAACTTCTCCCACGGTCACAGCAGCCGTCACTACTACCGTCATCACCACGACTGACCTGCAAAGCTCCGTAAATACCAGCGATACACCCGCTGTCACCACCGAAATCACTACGGCCGCTCCCCCTGCCGAAACTACCGTGCCTGCAACTACGATCACTCCCCCAGCAGACAACCCTGCCGCCGCGGACGGAGAGCTCACTAACAATATCCTCATCGTCAACAAGCGCGGTATCACCCTCTACGGAGGCGGCTGGGGCTGCGAGAAACAATACGCCTCATACCTCAATGAGTACAAGGAGGCGCTACCCGATGTCAATATCTGGTCTATGCCCCTCCCTACCGCCTGCTCGTTCTACCTGCCCGATAAGTACAAGGACCTCGCCGCAAGCGAAAAGGCTGACTTCGACTCTATGGCTGCCGAATACAAGGGCGTTATGGCGGTCGATGCCTATTCCAACCTCGAAAAGCATAAGGATGAGCCGATCTACTCCCGCACTGACCACCACTGGCAGCCGCTCGGCGCTTACTACGCGGCGGAGGAATTCGCTCGCACCGCAGGTGTTCCGTTCACCGATATCTCGCAGTTCGACAAGGTCACCCTCGAGGGCTATGTCGGCACTCTCTACAGCTTCACCCAGAGCTCAAAGCTCCTGAATAATCCGGAGGATTTCGTCTACTATATCCCCAAGCAGGATGTCACTGTCACTCAGTATGACACCTCGTTCAGAAACCCCAAGTCAGTCCCGCTAATCCTCGACCCATCCTGGTTCGGCACCTCGGGATATTATATGGTCTTCGGCATGGACGACAGGATCGCACACGTTCAGACAAACTGCAAGAACGGCAGAACACTCGTTATTTTCAAGGACAGCTACGGCAATGCGCTCCTGCCCTTCCTTACAGGCTCATTCGAGAATATCTACCTCTGCGATATACGCTATTTCGGCCTCAACGCCGCGGACTTCGCAAAACAGGTCGGCGCTACGGATATGCTGTTCTCGATGTGCTCCTATTCGGCTGTCGGCGTAAACCGCACCAATATCTACAATAATCTTCACAAATAGGAGGCACCGCATGAAGGAACTCGTTTTCCCATTCGACAGCAAGGCCATCCTCAGAAACAGGCGCGACCTCGAAAAAAAACTGATCTCGGACGGCTCTGCACGCATAAAAAAGAAGATCGCGGTGCTCGGCGGCTCAACTGCCGACCATGTGGTCTCAATGCTAAGACTATTCCTCCTCAACTGCGGCATCGACCCGGAATTCTATGTTTCAGAGTACAACAGGTTCTATGAGGACGCCGTTTTCGGCTCGCCGGAGCTAAGCAGCTTTTCGCCGGATATCGTCTATATCCACACGACCTCTCGCAATCTGAGTCTCATTCCGGACAGTGCCTCTGTTACCGTACAGCAGGCCGAGGCTCTCCTCGACGAGCAGTTCTCGCTGTTCTGTCAGGTCTGGGAGGGCATCTCAAAACGCTTCGGCTGCCCGGTGATACAGAATAACTTTGAACTCCCGCTTTTCCGCAGAACAGGAAGCTACGACTGCTACAGTCCCTCCGGACAGGCTGCTTTCATCAGCCGTATGAACGTCCGCCTCGCGGACTATGCCCGCACTCACACCGGATTCTATATCAACGATATAAACTATCTCTCAGCCGCCCTCGGACTTGAAAAATGGCACGACGCGGAGGCATGGTACCTTTATAAGTACGCCATGAGCACTGCCGTTATCCCCGACCTCGCTTTCAGCATCGCCAATATCATCAAGTCCCTCTACGGCAGGAACCACAAGGTCATCGACCTCGACCTCGACAATACCCTCTGGGGCGGCGTCATCGGCGACGACGGAATTGACGGCATCGAAATAGGCCCCGAAACTGCCGTAGGACAGGCTCACAGCGAATTCCAGAAATTCATCAGAGGCTTCAAGGACTTCGGTGTACTGCTCGCGGTATGCTCCAAAAATGACGAGGAGAAAGCCCTCCTTGGGCTCAGCCACCCATGCTGCCTCCTTCATCCGGACGACTTCGTTTCCATTAAAGCCAACTGGGACAGCAAAGACACCAATATCCAGGCTTCTGCCGACGAGCTCGGACTCCTTGCGGAAAGCTTCGTATTCATCGATGACAATCCCGCTGAATGTGCTATGACAGAGGCGCAACTCCCGCAGGTGCAGACGATATGTTTGTCCACGGTCAGCGATGCTATGTACACCCTCAGCCGCGGTGGCTTTTTTGAGGTCACCTCCGTCTCCGGCGACGACCTCCGGCGCAGCATGATGTATGCCGCAAACGCAAAGCGTGCCGCTCAGCAGAAACAGTTCAGCAGCTACACCGACTACCTCCTGAGCCTTGAAATGTGTGCGAGGATCACCGACTTCGAGCCGGTATACCGGCAGAGAATAACCCAGCTCACCAACAAGAGCAACCAGTTCAACCTCACTACCAAACGCTTCAGCGAAAAGGAGATAGCCGACGTCTGCGAAAGCTGCGACCACATCCGGCTATGCGGAAGACTTACTGATAAATTCGGCGACAACGGCATTGTTTCCGTCGTCATTGCAAGATGTGAGGGCGATACCGCTCATATAGAGCTCTGGCTCATGAGCTGCCGCGTGCTGAAAAGAGATATGGAGCTCGCCATGCTGGACGAGCTTGCCGCAAAGTGCCGTGAACGCGGTGTAAAACGGCTCATAGGCTATTATTTCAGGACCCCAAAGAACGCTATGGTCGCTCAGCTCTACGGCAGCTTCGGCTTCACCCTTGACGCTAAAAAGGATAACGGCGACTCCGTCTGGAGCCTTGAGCTTGAGAACTATGAAAACAAAAACAAGGTAATCAAAAAGGAGCTACAGTCATGAATAAAGAAGAAGTTATCAGCAGGCTAAGCGGCGTCTTCAGGGACGTTTTCGGCGACAAGAGCATCACTGTTGACGATAATACCACATCCGCAGACATCGAGGACTGGGACAGCATCGAGCATATCAACCTAATAGCCGCTGTTGAGGACGAATTCAGCATGAAATTCAAAATGCGTGAGGTTTCCGGCATGAAGAACGTCGGCGAGATGATAAGAATAATCTGCGAACGCGGCTGCTGATATGGATAAGCGAAGGCACAGGTTCATCGCATTCTGCCTCACACTTATGGTCACCCTCACTCTCTTTATCGCCGGATATGAAATGGAAACGGTGCATTATACCGTGCGCTCCGACAAGATCAGCGGACGCGTCAGGATAGCCTTTATCTCCGACCTCCATAACTGTATCTACGGCGGAAGGGATCAGTCCGCACTAATGGACGAGCTTGACCGTATAGCGCCTGATATCGTGATATTCGGCGGCGACGTCATTGACGGCTGGTTCTACACAAAAAATGCCCTCACCGCAATGCGTAAGGCTGCGGCAATGTACCCGTGCTATTACACCCCGGGAAACCACGAATTCATGCACGACGATATCGGGGATTTCTTCGAGAACGTCCGTGAAACAGGCGTTCAGATGCTCATGGGAGAGCGCGCTGAGCTCAGCATAAACGGCAGCAGCATAAGACTGTACGGTGCGGTCGATCCCACCTACAAGCACCAGCTCGCAGACTGCCTCAATGACCTCGACGGCGATCACTACAATATCCTCATCGCCCACAAGCCTGAATATATGGACGATTACCTCGGCACCGGCAGCACCCGCTTCGACCTCGTGCTCTCAGGCCATGCCCACGGAGGACAGTGGCGTATACCAAAGCTGCTCGATCAGGGGCTTTATGCTCCCGGTCAGGGTCTGTTCCCGGAACGTACCTGCGGTATGTATGAGTACGGCGATTCCGTCCAGATCATAAGCCGCGGGCTCGCAAAGCCCCTCAGAATGATCTTCATACCAAGAATTTTCAACCGTCCTGAGCTTTCAGTCATTGATATTGTAGGCAGGGATGAGTGATATCCGGTTCTTTCCAGCCCGAAAGGGCTTGAAATCCGGCAAAGAGAATGATATAATAGAACAAAAGGAGCAGAGGCTTTTCACCTCTGAAAATGATATGGATAAGGATAATAAATTCCGGGAACAGCCCGCAGAGATCATCTGCGGCAGAAATCCCGTCATGGAGGCGCTTAAATCAGGCGCCCGCCTCGATACGATATATATTGACGGCAGCAGCGGAAGCCTCGGCGTCATCCGCAGGCTCGCCAGGGAAAAGGGCGTCGTTGTCAAGGACGCCGACGACAAAAAGCTCTCCCGCCTTTCCGACGGCGCTTCCCACCAGGGAGTTGTCGCTGAAGGCGCGTGCGGAGAATATGTCACGGTTGACGATATCCTCGATATTTCCAGAAAAAAAGGAACTCCACCGTTCATTATCATATGCGACGAGATAGAGGATCCCCATAACCTCGGTGCAATTATCCGTACCGCCGAGACCTCCGGCGCCGACGGCGTGATTATCCCGAAGCGCAGAAGCGCTTCCCTCAATGCTACGGTCTTCAAGACCTCCGCTGGCGCGGCAAGCTATGTGCCGGTCGCAAGAGTTTCCAACCTCGCAGCCTGCATCGACAAGCTCAAGGAAAACGGCGTGTGGATATACGGCACCGACGCCTCCGGAAACGACTACACCTCGACTGACTTCACCGGAAGCTGCGCTCTCGTTATCGGCTCTGAGGGCTTCGGCATGAGCAGCCTCATACAGAAAAAATGCGACTTCATGATAAAGCTCCCCATGCACGGCAGAATAAATTCACTCAACGCCTCCGTAGCCGCCGGCATCTTCATGTATGAAGTGCTCCGGCAGCGCTCTGCAAAGTAAGGAGGAGCTATGCCGGATCAGAAAATGTCGCTTGAGGATATCCTCAAGGAGTATTCACCCGAAAGCGGGGCTCCAAAAACAAGCGTCGGCAGAGTCGACGCGCAGAAGATACTCAACTCCACGGTCGAAGCACCTGAGCTTGCTCCGCCTGAAAAAAGCCGGGTCACCCTTTCACATGAAAAATCGTCACTTTTCGACAACGCTCACCGTCAGGCTGAGCCAGCAGATGAGTACAAGCCCGCAGACCTCTCCCGCCAGAAAATTTCTGTGGTCGGCAAGGAGGCCGCCGGCGAGATAAGAACTACCACCGTCCGCAAGCCCGAGGGTCAATATGCCCAACCGTCCGCACCTCCCGGTATGTCTGCGGACGAAGCCCCGAAGATCCGCCGGATGAACCATTCCACCCGCGCCAAAGAGGCTATAGAACGCAAAAAACGTCACCGTAAGCCCGACCGCCGCAGACAGTCCGGCTTCACATACGATAAGGAAACTCCCGACGGAGAGTATATGTATACTCCCCCGTCCTTCCGCAAGAAAAAAAAGACCCGCGCCGCTCTTATCGCTGAGAACGAAAGCCCTGAGGGAAGAAAGCATATCACGGATATAGTCCCCTCTCCTGCTGCCGTTGAAGCTGCAAAGCCGGTAATTCCCGCACCAAGAGCCGAGATCACAAGCCTCGACCTCAGTCAGCGCGGCGACGTTGACGCAAGCTCCCTCGATGTGCATATCACTCAGGAGCAGGAGGAATACCTCTCCGTAAAGTCAAAAAAGAAACGCACCAAGCGCATCGTTGACTTCAACTACTACGGCGATGTCGAGGACGTCGGGAGAGATATCTTTGAGCTGAAAAGCACTATCTCCTCGCGCGTGTTCATACTCCTTATGACCTCCTTCCTGAGCCTCTATCTCACGCTCGGGAATCAGTTCGGCATACCGATGATCGACCTTTTCCAGAAGTCTGAGCACATCCGATTCTTCATCGGCGCACAGCTTGTCCTCGGCGTGATATCAATGATCTCATCCGTCGCGGTGATTTCTAAGGGAATGAAAAACCTCCTTTCCTTCCGCCCGGACAGCGACTCCATGACCGCGATAACTGCACTGAGCTGCATTGTATCGGCAGCCGCGGCATTCTACACAACTGACCTTGTGAGCGACGATATCGTCCATGTCTATATGCCGGTCGGAATACTTGCCATGCTGATAAACGCTTACGGCAAGCTGCTGATAATCCGCAGGGCTGCAAGGAATTTCCGCTTCGTATCAAAAAATGTTGACCGCAGCGGAGTCGTCTTCGTCACCGATGAGGACAGGGCTGAACGCCTCACAAGAGGCACTCTCGGAGACTTCCCGATACTCGCCTCGACCCGCCGCACGGAGTTCCTGACAGACTTCCTGAGATACACCTATTCGTCAGATATGACCGATACCTACTGCCGCAAGGCTGCACCGATGTGTATGCTGTTCTCGGCTGCGATAGCTATCTTCATAGCCTTCTGCCGCAGGGATTCATACTCGGCAATAGGCACCTTCTCGTTCGGAATGTCGATATTCAGCATGATGATTTGCGCCTCCGCCTGCACTGCAATGCCTCTGGTGGTCAACCGTCCGCTCGAAAAAAACGCTTCAAAGGCATATGACAACAGGGGGATAATCCTCGGCTATCAGAGCGTTGACGACTTCTACGATGCCAATTCCGTCCTCGTTGACGCGGGTGACCTGTTCCCCGCAGGCACCGTTCACCTCGAAAGCATCAAGGTTTTCTCGAATACCAAGATAGACGAGGCTCTGCTCGAAGCGGCAAGCCTCACCTACCACGGCGGCAGCATTATGAAACAGCTGTTCAGCGACGTCACCGGCGGAAGCGAGGAAATGCTCTACCACATAGACAACTACTCCTTCGAGGAGTCTATGGGTATGTGCGGCTGGATAAACAACAAACGCATCCTTTTCGGCAACCGCGAGCTGATGGCAAGCCACAACATCGAGGGCGTCCCCACAAAGGCGAAGGAGGCTGAATACATAAGCGGCAGACAGGAAGCCCTTTATCTCTCGATCTCAGGAAATCTCGCCGCAATGTTCGTGGTGGAGCTCTACGGCGACAAAAATGTCAAAAAATGGGCGAAGAAGCTGTGCAGAAACAAGATCTGCATGGTGATAAAAAGCATCGACCCGTGCATCACTGTGAGAAAGCTCCACGATCTTTTCGGCGTTCCGGAGGATATGATAAGAATACTCCCCAAGCGCCTCCACGAGGACTTCGATGCAGAGACAGGCAAGGCAGTCCGGCTCAGCGCTTCAATGGCTACGACCGGCAAGTTCACCTCCCTCGCGCAGCTTCTCATAAGCACGAAGGTCATCCACGCCTCTGCAATAATTGGACTGATACTCCAGACAGTTTCAATATTCCTCGGGCTCGGTCTGTGTATGGCGCTGATAATCTCGAAGGCATTCGTGAGAAGCTATGTCTATATGTCAGCATCTGCACTCGTCATTTACAATTTAGCCTGCATTATCGCTACAGATATCGCGGTAAGGCTGAAAAAGATCTGAAACAGACCTGTATCCGTCCGCGGGTACAGGTCTTCCCATTGCAGAAAGAAAGGAGCATATTATGCCAGACAGAGAACACGGGAACAACCACAGGATAAACAACACCGACGATCAGGACACCATCTGCTTCGAGCTCCCTGAAAATGAGCGCCAGCCGCAGCAATACAACAACTACCGTGAGCAGCCTCGGCAGCAGTATAACGGCTACCGTGAGCAGCCTCAGCAGCAATATAACGGCTACCGTGAGCAGCCTCAGCAGCAGTACAACGGCTACCGTGAGCAGCCTCAGCAGCAGTATAGCGGCTACCGTGAGCAGCCTCAGCAGCGGTACAGCGGCTACCAGCAGCAGCCTCAGCAGCAATATAACGGCTACCGTGAGCCGCCTCAGCAGCAGGACACCGGCCACCCCGCGGAGGCCGC
>CAMOXW010000057.1 GCA_946629405.1 uncultured Ruminococcus sp. | reverse complement strand
TTCGGAATATGCCTTTATCAGCTCATGAATGATCTTTATCTGCCGTTTGAGGACAGAATGCCTGCAAAGGATGCGGTTGCAAAGCGTATGAACGGCGATGCGCTGCCGCCGCCGAAGCGAGCCTCAGGGGAGTTCACCAGAATAATCCTCAAAGCCTGCGCCTACAGAAAAGAGGAAAGATACGCGACTATCGACGACCTGCTGCGCGATCTTGATGCACTTGAAAGGGGAGTGCTGTCTGCGTCGGTGACAGCTCAACAGTCACCGTTCATTCAGCCTGTGAAGGAGAGCGCGCCTGATCCGGCACCGCTTATTCCGCCGGATAATCCGCCGTTCCCGCAGAGCAAGGGCTTCGATCCGCTTCCGGTCATCGCAGGTATAGTTGCCGTGATAGTCATAGGTGTCTCGATATTTCTTTGCATAAGGCTGTTAAAAAACGGCAGCAAGAGCCAGGACAAGAACGATTCATCAGCATCCGCTGCAAGGACGACAGCCGCACAGACAGAGGATGACAGCCAGCCGGGAGAGATGAGGATCATCCTTGAAAAAGACACTGTGGACATTAATGTCTATGAGGACATAACAATCAAGAATGTTGACTGTCCTGAAAAGATCAAAGCTGATGAGATCACGGAAATGTTCGGATATGACTATGATGTTGAGCTGTTTGCAAGCGCAGTGGTTTCTTTTAAGGTCGAATCTGACGGTCAGGAGGATGTTTTTGTTGACTGTCCCAAGGGACTTGATATCAAGACGACTCCAACAGGAACAGGCTATGAAATGCGTATAGATGCGACGGCTTCAAGTTCGTCCGAAAAGGATTATGTTATCGTAATAAGAAATTCCGACAGCAGTGCCGCAAAGACACTTACTGTCAGTGTAAAGAGAACAGGACCGTTTCGCAATGAGGTTAGAAGGGTATCGAGTGATCCGGATGTCATCGAGTTCCACGATGACGGTACATTTACCGTACATTCCACAGGAACAGCTACGATAAGCTGGATATACAATGATGAGATAAAGTTTCAGAAAACGGTCACTATAGAGGAATAATCACAGGGAGGTGAATCTGCCGGCACATTTCCGGCAGAGCTGTCATGCCAGACAATTACAATAACGGTTTTAACAACAGGGATGTTTATAATTCTGTAAATCCACCGCAGAGAAACGGCGGCAGAGCTAATGATGTAGGCCGGGTCCAGCCAACTGTTCCTTACGGCGAGCCGAGAGCCTATAACGGCAGTCAGCCGCAGCCCGAGCATTCCTCTCAGGTCTATCCGGGGTATCCTCAGCAGAATTCGCCATATCCTCAGAATCCGCAATACCCTCAGACCGGCAAACAGCCGAACAACGCTTCGCCTGCAAATAATCCTTACGGAGGACGTACATCTGGAAATCTTTACGCGGGCGCGAATTTTGATGAGGGAGATACCGTTTATGAGGAAGTCAGCCGCAGCAGCAGGATAACGACTATACTCATAATAATCTCGATCATACTTGTGATTGCGATCGGAGCAGTTCTTTCGTATATGCTTTTTTTCAAGGAGAAGGACAAGAAAAGCTCCTCAGCAAAGACTCCGGCAGCAGTCACCGAGTCTGCAACCGGGCAATCCCAGCAGCCACAGACCCCCACAACGCTCCCGGAAGCAGTTACGGAGCCCGATGAGCATGATAACAGTGGTCTGGTTGAAACTCCGGACGTAAGGGGGACGAATATGCGTATCGCCCGGACAAAGCTTATGGAAATGGGCTTCCGTGTGAAGTTTACCGAAGCATATGACGATGTTGTGGAGGCTGACAATATAATAGACCAGAATATTTCTCCCGGTCAGAAGGTACCGTTCGATACTGAGATAACTCTCACAGTCTCAATGGGCAGGGAACCGATGGTAACGGTCGAAGTCCCGAGCGTTATGGACATGGACTATAACAAAGCGTCCGAAAAGCTGAGAGAATTGGGTTTCAGCGTACAGCTTGATTTCAAGAACCATTCGACTATAGAAAAGGATATGATAATATCTCAGAGTGTTCCTTCGGGCACGAAGCTCGAAAAGGGCAAGGAGATCACGCTTGTTGTTTCAATGGGTCCCAACTGACCCAGGACCCGTACAGAAAATGTTATAATCGTAGAAACAGCCCTGAATGTCAGCCAGACTCCCTGCAAAAACATCAGGGAGATCAGTAAGAGCCGCAGTTATATCTGCGGCTCTGTTTATTGCATTTCGTGAGATGCAATTTATCGCTGAGCTATCATCTGCTGATGCAGTTCATGATTTGCAGCTCCTTCTACTCAGCGTTCTGCGAGTTCCTGAGATTTCGCAGAATTTCAGAAAAGAACTGCGAGAATAAGGGGAGTATCTTTTTAGCTGGCTGACGCTCATAAATTGATATTATACTGCATATTTATGAAATGTTAAGAGTAAAGCAAACTAATCAGGAAATCCGGCTTTATTGATAAGAATTACTAAATTGCAGGATGATTCCAAACAAATATAGCCTCGCCCTGCATTGCCGGAAGCGGCATCGATGTGACATATTCCATGAGGTCTGAGATCCGGGAATATGCGAAGTTATGTTTTAAATGTTAAAATAAAAAAATATATTTGCAAGTGTTGACAAAGATAGTTTTCCATGATATAATAATATAGTCATATGACGAAGAACGCGGTGTGGAGCAGCTAGGTAGCT
>CAMOXW010000056.1 GCA_946629405.1 uncultured Ruminococcus sp. | reverse complement strand
TTCATATCAGATATACTGCTTTATGTGCGCTGCCATTGCCGGCAGCAGATGTTTTTATGCAGGCAGCTTATTGATAAGCGCAAGCTTGTAGCGCTGAATTGCAAGTGCATCCTTGTTTGTGATGCCCGAATTGCCGTCAACGTCAGCGTTTATCTCGCCCTTTGCTGAAAGCTTGTACTTGTCAGGGTTCGAGACAGACTGCATAACAAGCACTGCATCAGCCATATTTACCTGCTTGTCGCAGTTTGCATCGCCGTAGAGGATGTCAGAGGAAGTGGAATCAGCAGGTGTTGTTCCGTCCGGCTCAACGCCCCATACAAGCTTGTCGTCAGCGTAGAGTGTGATCTTGTCAGTGATCGCAGCAGCTTCGTTCTCATCAGCGAAAGAAACAAGATCAGCGTAGCTGTAGTCGTTCTTGGAATCCCAGATAACGTCGTCATAGGTCACCTTGTCCTGATTGTATCCGAGCGCAAACTGGAATACACGGCTTCCGTAGAAATCGCAGTTCTTCCACTGCATCTCAACGTAGTAATTACCGTTATCGTCGTACTTGGTAGGACCTGTGAATATAACAGCGTTCTTTTCGTTGGAGTAGCCCTTCTCCTGATCGTAGTCGATACGGTAGAAGATGTACTCGTCCGGGTCATAGCCGGCATCAATGAGCTCCTTGATGTTGAAGTAATATCTTGCCTTGAGGTCGCTCTCGAAGCGCGGAGGATTTATCGTTCTGTTGTAAACAACGACCTTGAGCTGAACGCTGCCGTCCTGCTCCTGGTTCTTTCCGCCTGCACAGTAGAGACCTACAGGGAGGGGATTTCCGTCGAAGTCTACCTGATCGTAGCCGTTCTTGGCGTTTGCGGACATATCGAAATCAGGATTGATGTGGTTTTCCTTTTCGTACTCCTTGCCCTTCGCACCGTAGAAGTGGTAAAGACCTGCAAGGTCACCGCAGAAACCTGCATTGTAATCGTCGGTAACTTCATTATAGATGTAGTCCTTGGTCTCATCGTGATGGTAGTCGTCAAGGTCAGGACCGCCGACAAGTGCACCCCAGAGAGTGTGTACCTGGTTTACCTGAAGCTCCTGGCTCTGCTTGTCGTTGCAATGTGAAGCACGGTGGTGGGGCTGTGTTGCGTAGCTGTTGCCGTAGCCTACCTCATAAGCGTAACCCATGGGGTTCTTGCCGAGGATGTACTCCATCTGAGCCTTTGCCCAGGGAAGGAAGGTTTCATCGCCGGTCGTCTTTGCGTAAACGCACGCACAGAGACCTGCGGCTGTATTGTAACGTGCGGAACCGTAGCCTGAAACTACTGCCCAGCCCTTGGGGGATTTTGCAATGAAGTCGCTGCTTGTCTCACTGTCAGGGAGAGCAGGTATCTTGTCACAGGTCATAGGGGTATTCCAGAGGAAGTCGTCCATGCCGAAATACTTGTGACCGTGAACAGGCTCATAGCCCCATTCGGAGGAGTCCACAGAAGCTGAGCAGCCCGACCAGAATTCGAGATTATAGCGGAAGATGTACCAGTCACGGGCGGTATTCGTAACAGGTGCGAGCTTAGCAAAAACTCCGCCCCATACTGTATCCCAGCAGTGTACCCAGATGTTCTGCCAGCAGTTGCCGGTATCGGTGATGATACGCTTCATATAGCCTGTGTAAGGGTGTGCGCCCTTGGCATTGGTAGTTTCCTCATCAACGTCAATGATAGCTCTGATATACTTGTCATATGCAGCATCCTTGCTGGTCTCGTCCTCTGCAACAGAAGCATAGTAGAGCCATACAGCAGCCCATGAGAGCTCATCGTAGTCATAACTTGAATGATAGAAGCCGCCGTCGTAACCGAGAACGAGCGAGCTCGGAGTTGAGCCGGGCTCCCATACCTCCTGATGTGTTGCAACAGCAAACTCATAGAGAGCTCTTGCATATTTGAGGTTCTCAGCAGCGTAGGCAGGGTCAGTATCCTTGAAATTTAAGTAGTTTATTGCGAGAGAAGCCGCTGCACCGGCACACTGGTCAGGTGCGGGCATCTCTGTAGTTGCAAAGTATGCCGGACGCTTTACAGCGCAGCTTGAGGAAGCAACGACGGTATTGTCCACCTGAAGCTCCGGAGCACACCAGTAGTTATGATCGTTGTTACCCTCGCCTACCTGATAGCAGTAGGCAACTACATTTCCGTCGTCGTCGAGGAAGGTCGCCTTCATGAAGTAGTCGTTTATCCAGCGCATCTCGTCCTCGATGTGCTTCTGGAGACCCATTTCGATGTAATCCTCGCGGAACTCATAGTAGCCCCAGCCTACAGTTGAAGCGGAGTAGCTTCCGGGAAGTCCGAATTTGACGTGGTCGCCGGCATCGTGCCAGCCGCCTGTGAGGTCAAGAGTACCGTTTCCGTCAGGATCAAGGTACTTGCGGTTGGCGTCAATGAACTCCTGAGACATCGTAACGCCCTCATAGAGCCCCTCAGCAGCACTGAGGCCGCCGTCGCCGTCGCCCTCGCCTATGGGCTGCTTATCCTCCTTTTCCTCCTGCTTCTCACCGTTGGTCGAGCCGTCGTTAGCAGCTTCGCCATAGAGCTCAGGCATAGGATTTAAGGGCTGGAGCGGTATCTCAGCGTCCTTGACATGACAGTTGCCGCGCCATGAGTAATAGCCGTCGTCTGCGACCTTGTCACCGCACTTATTGGCGTCATAGAAGCAGAGCGCAAGCTGTAAAGCTTCGGCAAAGTTGTCATAGTTGTTCGGGTTTTCCTTGTCAATGTACTCGGCACCGGCAGGAAAAGCCGCGCCCGTTAGGATCATAGCCGCAGCTGAGAGAGAAGCGACAGACCTTCTGAGCAGATGTGTCTTTTTCATATGAACATTCCTTTCAAAAAATATACAGTTATTTAAGCAGATCTTTCTTCTTCAATCTGTCAAAAACTATATTATAGCCGTCATTCCCGTCCTTGAGTGAGCGGTTGACACGGCTGATAGTGGCGGTGCTTGCGCCTGTTTCGGTGACGATGCTGTTATAGACCCTGTGCTCGTCGAGAAGCTTTGCGACGTGAAGACGCTGAGCGAAGGATTTGAGCTCGATGCTTGTGCAGAGGTCATCGAAGAATTTATAGCAGTCGTCAATGGTCTCGAGTGTGAGGACTGCCTCAAAGAGCAGATCCATGCTGTCAGATTTTATTTTATCGATCATAGTGTAACTCCAGTCTGCCGCGAGGGCTTAATACAAAATAGCGGTACGATACCTGCAATTACATTTTAGCACATTATTACGCAAAAGTAAAGAAGTTTTTTTGGGTATCTAACCTTTTATGTGGTTGCGCGTTCGCAAATTGCCATTATATCACAGCGGCTCACAATGTCAAGACCAGGACGAGCGCCATTTCATGGCGGTCTTGACTTTTCTCCCCGCTGTGAGGTGGGGCAATTACGCAAAAGCCCACACCCATCGAACACCTTTTTTGTTATTTACCCGTTTTTTCAAAATACAATTCTAAAGCTCACTGTATATGATAACACATTATTAACAGATTGTAAAGTTTTTTCTGCCAACTTAGCAAAAAATAGCTGAAACACACAAAACATCGCAATTTTGCGTGTGCAGAATATCCAAAAGCTGCTTAAAAATAAATTTACCGGCAGTTCCTATTCTGCCGGTAAAGGTGGACTATTTTATTATTCTGGCAAAGATGTCTTCCCTGCCCGGGTCAAACGGCACGAGCCTGCCGGTGGTAAGACTCACGACCCTTCCTTCAACTTCGCTGAGCGGCGCAAAGGTGAATCTTCCGCCGCCGCGGTGAGCTGCCCTGAACAATACAGCCCTTCTTCCGAATCCGAGGTCAAGAGCGCATCTTCTGCCGTTGTTGGTGAACATTATGCCCTTCTTCGTGACCTTAGCGGAGAGCGGCGGGAGATCGTGCATTATCCTGAACTTCATCCCGTCTGTGATAAGCTGCGGGTAGCTGCTTTTGCCGTTAATGTCCTCCCAGAAGCGCATGAACATGGATGCAACCGCCTTTTCGGTCTCATACAGCCTGTGGGTAATCGCAAATTCCGGGTCGGTCAGCAGCAGCGGTATCTCCTGCGGCACCGCCTTCACAAAGCCATTCACAGCGCGCGCGAAGCTTCTTCTGTCGTCGAGGAGGTGGAAGTCCTTCTCCTCTATCTCCCGCTCCGGTACGAAGTCCGGGTACATCATCTTTGCAAGATCCTCATAGGCGCGGTGCATCTTCTTTTTCGGCGAATAATAGGTGAATCTTGTGGCGTGGGGAAGACAGCACATATCCTGCAGCATATGCATCGAGCGTGAGAAATACAGCATAGCCTCCGGAACAAAGCCGGCTCTGTACATCGTAAGCGCCATAGTGTAGTCCTCCTCCATGAAGGTACGGGCGCTCGGTGCGAAACGGATTATGCCGTTCTTGAAATATGTGCCGACGGTGCGCTGCGGAGTGCCGAATGAGCTGCACGCACAGTAATAATGCCTTCCGGTGCCGTTTTCGCGGTCGCCGTCGCGGTCGGGAGCGCATATCTCGTCGATAATATCGTCAAGATAAGGTCCAAAGAGCTTCTCAGCCTCAGGTTCAAGTTTGTAGAACTGCGGCAGTACGCGGTAAACAAGGTTCTTGTGTGCTGAACGCAGCTCCGTGATCTTGTTGGGTTCATACTTATTGAGCAGAGCCCTCATATTGAGGACTGCTCCCTTCCATTTTCCCATAAAAAACTCCTTCCTCAGAGTGTGACAGGGAGACCGTTTATTTCAATAGTGGGGTCGTCGATGTCGATCAGCAGGCATCTTCTGCCGTCAACAACGCTCGTTCTGACCTTGTCAGCAGCGGAGGGCTTGATATTCACGGTAATACCGGGTGAGGACAGCACAGTCTTTGTTTCGACTATGTTAGCAGCAGTCAGCGGAGCGGTGCCGCATACCTTCTCGTAGACCGGCTCGACCATCTGCACACGCTCCTCGGGAACGCCTATGTCACTGAGTATGTTTTTGAGCGAGGCATTGTCGATAACCGCCTTTTCGGTGTCGTCCTTGTTGTCATCAACGACCTCCTGTATCTTCTCGTTGACAGTCTTGATGAGCATATAGTCAAGGTCGTCGCCTACGACACTTTTGAGGATGTTCTGGAAGCTTGCCTTCTCGTTCTCAGCAGACATCACAAAGGTGCAGCCGAGGACGTCCTCAACAAACGAGATATTTGGCTTCGAGGCCGACTTCGTATAGTGCATCACATGGTTCACGTCTGTGCTGCGGTTGCTGAAAACGGGATAGAGGAAGCCGTCCGACGGGGCTTTGCTGATGATGAGCTCGGTGTTCATCTTCTTGGTTATCTCGTTGTTGAAGGAGTCGAAAACAAAGCCGTCGCTGCTGGTATTCACGGGGCATACCGCAGTGATTATGTACTTGTAGAGCTCGTCCTCACCGTCGGCAAACTCATCGTTCTTGTCCTTTTTGCGTATCGTATAGCAGCAGTAGGCAGTAATTACGGCGTAGGGTCCCTCATAGACAAGATTGTTGGCGATATGGTTGAGGTAATCCTCGCAGACTGTCTCGTCCTTCAGCTCGGAGCTCAGGAGAGAATAGAGGATATTCTGCGGCTTTCCCTCATCATAAGCCTCGTTGGGAAATTCATACTCAACGAACGATTTGCCGACGTTGGTATTGAGCACCTTCTTCAGTGTCTCGTCGTATACATCGTGCTCCTCGACCGGCATGGTCAGGCAGGAGCTGATATTGTGGTAGCGGAGGTTTTTCTCAGCGTCAACAAACGCCGTGAGCACGCGCTCCATGATAAAGAATCCGCTCTTGTCTGAAAAATTCTTCTTGATCTCTGCTGTTTCCTTTTTGTTCATGTATAAATCCTTTCCTTTTACGAAGTTAGAAATCAGATGCTGGCAATATATTTGTATATTTTACTTGATTATAGCCTCCGACCAGTATTCCTGATCGTAGATATCGGTGAACAGATAGGTGATACGCAGCTCACCGTCGGTGATAACGGTGTTGGAAACTGTCATATCGTCCGTGACAGTCATGGTCTCACCGAGGTAGTAGCTGTCCTGATATTCCATATCATATGAGTAATAATCGCAGATGAAATCGAGCTTGTCGCCGGGCTGGAGCTCTGTGGAATTCTTCGGGCAGGTATCGGTCTCGCCGTTTTTGTAATCGGTCGAAGCGCCTGCGATGAAGCCCTCGCCGTCCTCAAGACAGATGATGAGCTTAACTCTGTCGCCGTTGAGAAATGCCGGAACATAGCCCATATCAACGCGCTTGCCGTCAGGATCAGTGACTGTATCAGTGTGATAGTAGGCGACAGTCTGACCGTTTATCGAAAGCCATGTGCGGTCGGTATCGGCAATGACAGTATTTCCGTCTATGGTAAAGAGATTGTCCAGACCAAGATCAACAAATCCGGTGCCGTCGTCATAGAAAAGGTTCATGTCGATAGCGTGTACCATGTCAAGCTGCTCCTCGGGAAGCTCCATGACGTACTTGCCGTCACGCTCCTCCCATACGAGATTGGTCGGGTCAAAGTAATGGTCAGCAAGATAGTCGGCAGTTTCAGCATTGTCCCCCTCCGACATGAAGCCGATGTTCGACCTGTCAAGTCCGTCGATGCTTCTGCCGGAGCTTCCGCTGAGGAACGAACCGAGAAGCTGGGTGATGACGTCAGAGCTGCCGGATGAGCCGGATGAACCGCCGAGTCCAAAAAGCGAGCCTGCCGCAGAGGTCGAACCGCCGGCAGCTATCTGACCGCTCGTTTCAAGCTTTGCAAACTGCTTTATGCACTTGGAATACTCATTGTCCATACCTATCTGGCTGTAGGTCGAGCAGGCAGGGTCAACGTAGGATGTACGCTTGTACGGGAAGTAGATCGAAACTCCGTAAGCATTGGTCATATTTGTCGAGGTACGGTTGTACTTCACAGCGCCGCGGAGTGCATCCGCGAGCTGCTTGCCCTCATCGGTGCCGACATTAAGGGCAAGGTTGACAAGATCGACCTGATCTATCTTTGAGCTTTCTGCAAATTCGCGGGTAGCGTACCTTGCATCGGAGAGCTCCTTGTACTCCTTGGCATCGATCTTCTTGGAGACAGATTTCGAGAAGGCAGTGAGCTTCGAGGGAACGGTATTGGCGAATTCAGCGAGG
>CAMOXW010000055.1 GCA_946629405.1 uncultured Ruminococcus sp. | reverse complement strand
TCATTTTCTATGCGCCGTCAATGGCTAATATATACACGGTATGGCAGCTCATTTTCAGCGGTGACTTAAACGGCTATCTCAACTCCTTCCTCATAAACCTCGGCATCATCAACGCCCCGATACAGTGGCTCACCGATACACAGTACGTCCTCGGAGCTACTATCGTGGTGCAGCTCTGGATATCCCTCGGCGCAGGCTTCCTTGCACTCCGTGCGGGCTTCCAGAACATCGACCGCACTATGTATGAAGCAGGCGCTATCGAGGGCATCCGCACGCGCTGGCAGGAGCTCATCTACATCGTTATCCCTTCAATGGGACCGCAGCTCATGTTCGCCGCGGTTATGCAGATAGTAAGCTCCTTCACCGCCGGCACAGTCGCCCAGAACCTCGTCGGCTTCCCGAGTACGGACTACAAGGCTCACACTATCATGACCCACGCCTACGACTACGGATGGGTAAGGTACGAAATGGGCTACGCCTCGGCGATATGTATGGTGCTGTTCGTTGCGATGTACGTCTGCAACCGAGTCATAAGCAAGGCACTAAGCAAATATATGGATTAAGGAGGACGACTGATGGCTCAGGTCAATACCGCGAAGCTGAAGGCTTCAAACAGACGCGCCGGGCGTAAGATCGGCGGAACAGTCGCTATCTTCCTGTTCCTCCTTATACTCGGCCTCTTCATGCTGTTCCCGATATATCTTGCGATAATCATGTCCATAAAGCCTGTCGAGGAGTTCTTCATATTCCCGCCTAAGCTCTACGCTATGCGCCCGACCTTCGACAACTACAGGGATATGTTCGCCGCGCTCCACCAGAACCGCGTGCCCTTCTCGAGATACGTCTTCAACAGCGTCGCAGTCACGGTATCCGTTACCGTGCTCCAGTGCGTTTTTGCTTCAATGGCAGCATTCGTGCTTGCGAAGTGCCGCTTCCCGGGAAGCAGGATAATCAACAGCACTATCGTTATCGCGCTGCTTTACCAGAGCAACGTAATCTACATCATGCAGTACATAGTCATGGCTAAGCTCCACCTCATCGACAATCCGCTCGCATTGATACTTCCCTCTGTAGCGTCGCCGCTTGGACTTTTCCTCATGAGACAGTCTATAGGACAGGTTCCCGATGCAATGATAGAGGCTGCAAAGGTGGACGGTGCGGGACTTTTCCGCATATGCTGGCAGGTAGTTATGCCCAACCAGAAGCCCGCTCTCATGACCCTCATCATCTTCGCGTTCCAAGCCTCGTGGAACATCCAGTCCGGAGCTCTTGTGTTCCAGGAGCAGTACAAGACCCTCACTACCGTTGCCAATCAGGTGGCCACCTCAGGTATGGCGCGTGCAGGTGTTGCAATGGCTGTATCTGTGTTCATACTCATCCCCCCGATCGTTGTATTCATGCTGGCGCAGAGACAGGTCATCGAGACTATGGCTCACTCCGGTATCAAGGATTAAGGAGGTGCTGCTTTGAATAAACATCTGAAAAAGCTCGTCACCGCAATCTGTACGGGAGCCGTGCTCAGCGGCTGCCTCAGCTCAGTCACCGCAAGCGCAGGCGAGCCATACGACTCTTACAACTACGACCGCTGGGGCGAGGCTATTCCCTCGCAGGCGGGATATATCGCTGACCGTGCAGTCTCCGGAGCTGACCTCGGGATAGGCAATTTCGATACCCCGAGCGATATCTTCTGCGACGAGAATCACCTGTTCTATATCGCTGATACCAAAAACGACAGGATTGTCACGATAAATGAGGACTTCGAGTCCGCCGGAAGGATATACGACAGATTCACCATGCCCGACGGCTCGATAACCAAGCTCAACCGTCCGAAGGGCATCTATGTCTCGCAATACACCGGCTATATGTACATTGCTGACAGCGAGAACGACCGCATCCTCATAACCGACCGCAACGGTAAGGTCATTTCCGAGATACGCCGCCCCGATACAGAGCTGTATACCGCTCCGACCTTCAAGCCGCAGAGAGTTCTCGCGGACAAGGCGGGAAATGTGTATGTTGTTCTCGGAAATATCACCACAGGTGCGGCAATGTTCTCTCCCGCAGGCGAATTCCTCGGATTTTACGGCGCGAACAGAGTTCAGCCGACCTCCGAGATAATCGGTACCTTCTTCCGCAATCTGTTCATGTCAGAGGAGAAAAAGGCAAGACGTGCAAGAAACGTCCCGACAGGCATCACAAGCTTCGATATCGACGGCGACTTCATCTTCACCTGCACCTCGTCCTCAACTCAGCAGACCGATACGGTCAAAAAGCTCAATGCCGCAGGAAAGAATATCTTCGCAAACCTTGCGCTGTCCTTCGGCGACTATACCCCCATGTACGACACCTCGCAGAATACCCTTTTAGCACCGGCGATAGTCGATATCGACATAGCCGAGGACGGAAATATCAACTGCCTCGACTATACCACAGGGCGCGTCTTCCAGTATGACGAGGACTGCAATCTTCTGTTCATAACCGGTACAAAGGCTAACCAGCTCGGAGGCTTCACCTCGGTCTCCGCGCTCGAATCACTCGGGACTAACCTCTATGTTGTCGATTCCTCGAAGGACACGGTAACTATCTTCAAGGAGACCTCCTTCGGCTCTATAGTCCATGAAGCGACCGCGCTCTACAATGCCGGCTATTATGAGGAAGCTCTTGCGCCGTGGTATGAGGTGCTCAAACGCGACGGAAACTACCGCCGCGCAAATATCGGCGTCGCCTCGGCTCTGCTCAGAAAGGGCGAATACAAGGAGTCGATGAAGTATGCCAAGCGCGCTGGTGCCCCGGACATCTACAACAAGGCGTTCGAGGGCTACAGAGCGGAGTTTCTGAAACGCAACTTCACCACTATTATAATAGTGATAGTCCTGCTCGTCGCAGCGCTCAAGCTGCTTGGCAGGCATAAGAAAAAACGGCTCGCTGCCGAGGCTGAAAAAATAGCTGCCGAGGTCAAGGAGCAGGAGAGAAAGGAGGAGGAGTAGACCTATGATGGATCTTACCGAAAAGCAATGGGTAAAACACGCCGTAACGCACCCCATTGAAGGCTTTGAGGATATGCGCTGGAAAAAGTCCGGCTCGATGAAAATAGCGGCGCTCATAATCCTGCTCCTCTTTATCTCCCAGATAGCCAACAGCCGGCTTTACGGCTTCCAGTTCGGCATGACCTATGACAAGACCTTCAACGTCATTCCCTATCTCGTCAAGAGCGTAATACTCTTTGCGGCGTGGGTAGTCGGCAACTGGGCGGTATGCACCCTCCTCGACGGCGAGGGTACGGCTAAGAATATCTGCATATACAGCGCCTATTCACTGATACCCTACATCATCTCGATATACATAAACCTCATCCTCTCGCACATCCTCATTCAGGACGAGGTGGTGTTCATCGTGGCAGTCGGGCTGATCGGCGAAGGCTGGACGGTCATACTGCTGTTCTCAGCGATAAAGTCAGTCCACCAGTATTCCTTCGGCAAGACCTGCTTTGCGATAGTGCTGACTATCGCGGCAATGCTGATAATGCTGTTCCTCATGGTGCTTTTCATGTCGCTGGTACAGCAGATATGGATATTCATTTCAACAATATACACAGAGATCACTTACAGGATCAGAGTATGATGAAACGGCGGGGATGATATTGAAAGGAAAAATCAAACGGTACATACTCTGTCTGCTTGCCGTTTCAATGATGACAGCCGGCGGAAATATCTATGCCGACGACGAAACTGTAAAAGTCAGCTCTGAATCCTCTGAGGAGGATGAGTCAGCTGAGGAGGCGGAGAAGTCCCGCAAGGACAAGCGCTCGGAGGCTGTCGAAAAAACCGAATTCAATGCGGAGCTTGCAGAAAAATACTACTCACTCTCCGGAAGTGCAGAGGGAATAGACTTCTACACCGAAAGTGAGGACTTCGAGGATAAGATATGGGCGGAGTTCGGATTCAGCGAGGGCGAGCCCGACCGCAAGGCTGAACTCACCGAAAAGCAGGAAGCTGACAAGGACGCTGCGGAGGAACTCATTAAAGAGGTCAAAAAACTCGGCGACGCTGTTGCGGTGTATACCGACACCGGCGAGCCTGCCGCAGAATTCAAAAAGCTCTCCTCAAAGAGCGGCGAAAGGAGCTTCATCAGCACTAAGGGCAGATTCCTCGTTACAGTGAATGAGGATACGGGAAAGCTAATAAGCGTCCGCACGGTCATTTCTACTCTCGACAGCGAAAATGCCTTCTTCCGTGACGGCGGCAAGGTCGTTGACCTCATGCAGTCCGACAACAAGAAGCTTGACGAAAGCTTTGCCTATAAGCGCACTGAGGACGGAATGAAGGTCTACGAGAACGAGGACGGCAGCGAATTCGTCTGGGTATCTGAGGACGGTACTCATTACTACGGCGCCTTCTCCTATACGGCTGAGAACGATAACTTCCGCATGATCGTTGATCACAGGAGCGCGATCTTCGGCATCGAAAACAAGGATACCGGCTATATCTGGTGGTCCTCGCCCCTCGGCGCTACTCAGGATACCTACGCGACCGACCTGCTCGTTGATGAGCTGCGCTCATCGAATACCCTCAACTACGGCGTTCCTGAGAACCGCAACAACAATAACCTCCTGCGCTCGGGCTATGACTCCGACTGCAAAATGACCGTCAAGAATATCAAGGACGGTATCAGGATAACCTATGACTACTCCAGCGCAGGCTTCAGGTACCCTGTTGACTATACCCTTGAGGATGACCACATGAAGGCATACCTCAAGGTCGATGATATCGAGGAGACCAACTCCGCAAATATCGCTACTCAGATAACTGTCCTCGGCAGCTTCGGCGCAGCCTCCTCTGAGGAGGAAGGCTACTTCATAATCCCCGACGGAAGCGGCGCATTAGTACGCTTCAACAACGGCAGGACTATGGGCTCAAATGCCTATATGCAGCGCGTTTACGGCAATGATGTAACGGTTGTCCCCACCTCAAAGGGCGCCGTCACTGAGCAGATATACCTCCCGATGTACGGCATTGTCAAGGAGGACAACGCAATGCTCGTCGTTGCTTCAAAAGGCGACTCGAATGCTCTGCTCTCCGTTAAGGCTTCAAAACAGTCCAACACAAGCTACAATCTGTGCAACTTCACCTTCATCGTCCGCGGCACGGATACCTTCTATATGTCCGGCAGCAACGAGGAGCTCACAGTCTTCGAGCGCGGCGATATCAATTCTGACGATATCGAACTGCTCTACTACCCAATTGCAAAGGACGGGGCTGATTACGTTGACGTTGCCGCACGCTACAGAGACTACCTCGTCGAGGAAAAGGGCGTAAAGAACAGAACAAGCAGTAACAGCTCCGCGCTCTACGTTGACCTGTTCGGCGGAGTGCTCAAAAAGAAGCCGATCCTCGGCATTCCGATCACTATGAAAACTGCCGTGACTACCTACGATCAGGCGGTCGATATCCTTACAGAGCTGCGCGACAACGGCGTTGACGATATGGTGGTCTCCTACGCTAACTGGACAAACGACGGTATCAAAAACAAGGTCGATACCGGCGCCAAGCCGTCGAATACCCTCGGCGGAAAAAAGGATTTCAAGTCGCTCAAGAGCTTCATAAACGACAACGGCTATGAGCTCTACCCCGTTTCCGACAACCGCGATTTCTACTCCGGAAACGGCTACTACTCATTCACCAGCACAGCAGTCAGGGTCTCAGGCTCCTACTCGCGTATCGTGAGCTACGACAGAGCCTACGGCATACCGGACGGCTTCAAGAAGAATATGTCCCTCCTTTCACCGACCTACTTCAACAAGGTGCTCGGAAAGGTCGCTGACAGCTACGACAACAAGGGGCTCGACGGCGTGAGCATCGCAAACCTCACGACCTCACTCTACGGCGACTACGGCAAAAAGGATATATCCCGCTTCGACGCCATGAACAAGCTCATAAGGTCGTATCAGGAAATGGATTCTACCCTCGATAACGGTATACTCGCAGATAACGCGAATGCCTACGCGCTGCCTTATGTCAGCCGTATCAAGAACGTTCCGCTCTCATCGAGCCGCTTTGATATGTTCGATGAGGATATACCGTTCTTCCAGCTCGTTATGCACGGACTCATCCCATATTCCACATCCGCTGTGAACGGCTCTGCCGACGCGGAAAATCTCATCCTCATGGCGGCTGCGACCGGAAGCGATATCCAGTACGATATGCTCCATACGAACACCACCAACCTCAAGGATACTGAGTTCGACATATACTACTACGCAAACTATAAGAGCTGGACAGAGACCGCTGCGGCTGAGTACAAGCTCCTCCAGCCAATTATCAGCAATGTCAGCGATTCAACTATCACCGGATATTCCAAGGACGGTGATCTCATAACAACTACCTATTCTAACGGCACTGTCGTTAAGGTAGACTTCAAGGCAAAAACCATCAACTTCAACGGCGAGATCATTGACGTTGAAAAATACGCAGAGGAAGGGGGTATCAAATTCTGATGAGCGATAAGAAAGCTCAGAAGCAGCCTGCTGTCAGGACACAGAAGCGTCCGAAGCTCTCCTACGAACGCCGAAAGGCTCTGTACGGCTACGGATTCATCGGACTCTGGCTGTTCGGCACTATCATGTTCTTCCTGATCCCCCTCGGAAAATCGCTGATATATTCGTTCAACAAGATAACGATACAGCCCGGACGCCTCAACCTTGAATGGGTAGGCCTCGATAACTACAAGGACGCTATCAATAAGGACCCGCACTATACCGACTACCTCGAGGAGACCCTCCTCGAGACCCTCTGGAAGACCCCGCTCATACTGATATTCTCGCTTTTCATCGCAGTCGTGCTCAATCAGAAGTTCAGGGGCAGGACGCTCTCGCGTGCGATATTCTTCCTTCCGGTAATCATCGCCACAGGTCCGGTATTCAAGATCATCAACGGCGATATGCAGTCCACCGGAAATACCGGCGCGGCTCAGTTCTCGACAATGTTCTCTACCGACCTCGTCGGGGAGCTCATGCAGTTCCTCGGAGTATACGGCATGAGCCCGAAAATGACCGACTTCATCACAACGGTCGCTGATAACATCTTCGGCATCGTCTGGAGCTCCGGAATACAGATACTCCTGTTCCTCGCAGCACTCCAGAACATCCCGCCTTCAGCGAAGGAAGCTGCTCAGATGGAAGGAGCGACCTCGTGGGAATACTTCTGGAAAATAACCTTCCCCTACGTCAGCCCTTTCATCCTTGCGAACCTGATATTCACCGTAATAGACTCGTTCACAAGCCCTATGAACAAGGTAATGGAAAGAATTCTCGTCTTCCAGAACGCCGAGGTAAACTACGGTCTTGCTTCGGCTATGGCATGGATATACTTTGCTATAGTCCTTGCGGCTATCGGCATCATCACCGCAATAGTAAACAAGTTCATTTACTATGAGGTCGAATAAGGAGGTGCGTTACTATGGCTGAAAAAACCGCTGCTGCGGCAGTACAGGAGCGCACTCCCCTCAGCGGAAGAGCGCAGAAAAAAGCAATGAAGCAGCTCCGCAGGGAGCGCATGAAGTCCATGTCACGCGAGGAGCGCAGCTACCTCAGACGAAAGGCTATGCTCGAAAGGGTCTGGCCGTTCTTCCGGTTCGTTATACTGTTCGGACTCGGTTTCGTCATCATGTACCCGCTGCTCTATATGATAAGCTGTACCTTCCGCGAAAGAAGCGACATGACCGACCCCACAGTTATGTGGATACCCAGACATACGACCATGAATGTCCTCAAGGAAACCATCGAGGCTATGGACTTCTGGAACACGCTCAAAAACACAGTGATACTCAACATCGGCTGCTCGGTAGTGCAGGTGCTCTCCTGCGCGATCACAGGCTACGGCTTTGCAAGATTCAACTTCCGCGGCAAGAAGCTGATGTTCGGTATCGTAATACTCATGATACTCGTTCCTACGCAGATAATCTCCCTGCCGCTGTTCTTCCAGTTCAGATTCTTTGGTATAAGGGGAGTGTTCAGCAAGAACCTCATCGACACGATGTGGACGATGTATCTCCCCGCTCTCACCGCAAACGGCATACGCTCGGGACTGATGATACTCATCTTCCGCCAGTTCTTCCGCGGACTTCCCCGCGAGCTGGAGGACGCCGCCTATATCGACGGCTGCGGACCGTTCAAGACCTTCGTCCGCGTAATGATACCCAATGCCGCATCGTCGTTCCTGACGGTATTCCTGTTCTCAATAGTGTGGTACTGGAACGATTACTATGTAAGCACAATGTTCTTCCACAACACCAAGACCATTGCCACGATGCTCTATAACCTCGACAACGAGCTCAAGCTCAGGCTTTTCGGCGATGCAACCATTCAGATCAGCCCCCGTGAGCAGATCGTCTGGAAGCAGGCAGGCTGCCTTATCTCGATCGCACCGCTCCTGATACTCTATACTTTCCTGCAAAAGTATTTCACAGAAGGTATCGAACGCTCCGGCCTCGTTGCATAATAATAACGGCTCCCCCGAAAGGATTGCGCCAATAAAGAAGTTTTTATGATTTGAAGATAAGGCTGCGTAACCTATGCGGTTACGCAGCCTTTCTTTTTTTGTCGTACTTCATACTGTCAGCAACAGCAGCCGTTATGGCAACGTTGAAACGATAGTGAATCTCGATCTCCTGAGTGCGATGACCGCCGAGGGTGGGAGCGTGAACGTGCGGAGTGCGTTTATATTCAGCTTATGCACGGTTTGAATGAGTGTTCGGACGAGGAAGAATAAGCAAGAACGGAGCGTTACCTTAATGGTAAGCGCTCCGTTTTTTCATGTCATGTTACTTCATCAGCATGACAGTCACAGTTATCACGTTATTGTCAGTCTTTGCAGAGATCTCCCCGCCGTGCAGTTCAACTATCTTCTTTGCTATCGCAAGCCCAAGACCTGCACTGTCGGTGTCTGTTCTTGCCTGATCGTCACGGTAAAAGCGGTCAAACATATCCTCTGTGCTGACCTCTGCCCCTTTGCGGATCGTGTTTGACAGCGAAATGCTGATACTGCTCGTGCCAACCTTGCTTTCAAGCCTTACATCGGTGTGAGGCTCGGCATATTTTATCACATTGGCAAAGAGGTTTTCCATGACCCTTGCCAGCCTGTCAAAGTCCACTTTTGTGATGAACGGCTCATCATCAATGCGAGTT
>CAMOXW010000054.1 GCA_946629405.1 uncultured Ruminococcus sp. | reverse complement strand
GAGCATCACCACCACGATGATGACGAGCATGAGCACCACCACCACGATGATGACGAGCATGAACACCACCACCACGATGATGACGAGCATGAACACCACCACCACGATGATGACGAGCACGAACATCACCACGATCACGGTCCGGACTGCACCTGCGGCTGCCACGACCATGAGCATCATCACCACCACCACGCTGATGAGGTCTTCACAAGCTGGGGCAGGGAAACTCCCAATGCTTATACACAGGACGAGATTTCCACTATTCTCAGTGCTCTCGGCGATGAGGAAAAGTACGGCGTGATACTCCGTGCCAAGGGTATAGTTGCCGGTCAGGACGGTCAGTGGATACACTTCGACTACGTTCCCGGCGTTCCGGACGTCCGCACGGGCAGCGCAGGCACTATCGGAAGACTGTGCGTCATCGGCTCAAAGATCAACGAGGAAGCAATTGCCAGACTCTTCCGCGCTGAATGACCGGAGGTAATCACTATGCCGCAGAATAATAACGAGATCCCGGTCTACCTGTTTTTAGGCTTCCTTGAATCAGGAAAGACCAAGTTCATCCAGGAGACCCTCGAGGACAAGCGCTTCAACAACGGCGAGCGCACCCTTGTTCTGGTCTGCGAGGAGGGTATCGAGGAGTATGATATCTCGAAATATCCAGCTAAAAACGTTGTGATACACGTCATTGAGGACAAGGCTGACATGAACGAGCAGAACCTCACAAAAATAGTCGCCGAGAGCCGTGCTGAAAGAGTTGTACTGGAGTATAACGGTATGTGGCTCGTCAAGGAGCTTTTCGAGGCAATGCCCGAAAACTGGGCGATTTATCAGGTCATGTTCTTCGCTGATGCCTCGACCTTCCTCAATTACAACAACAATATGCGGAGCCTTGTCGTTGATAAGCTCAACGTCACCGAGCTTACTATTTTTAACCGCTATGAGCGTTCTATGGATCCCAATGAGTTCCACAAGATAGTACGCGGTGTCAGCCGCCGCACGGAGATAGCCTATGAATATACCGACGGCACTGTCGCCTACGACGATATCGAGGATCCGCTGCCATTCGATACCGAGGCTGACGAGATCACCATAAATGACGAGGATTATGCGCTTTTCTACCGCGATATCATGGAGGAGCCTGCCAAATATGACGGCAAGATAGTCACCTTCAAGGGTATGGCGGCAAGAAATCCCAAGTTCCCCTCAGATGTTTTCGCTATGGGAAGAAACGTAATGACCTGCTGCGTTGAGGATATCAAGTATTGCTGGTTCGTTTCGGAGTCAGGCGATGCTTCCGGCGTGAAAGAGCGCAGCTGGTACATCATGCGCGCCGCGATAAAGGTGCAGAAGCACAAGTTCTACCGCGGCAAGGGCCCTGTCATGCGTGTGCTTGAAATAAAGCCTGCTGCTCCGCCTGCAAAGGAAGTCGCAACGTTCTATTGAGCAGCCGAAGGCTGCGCTCGCTCTGTCCTTGCGGAGTGAAGGTCTGCTTTCGCTCACAGAAGCGGCTTTCAACTCAATATTTTACGCACAGAAAAGCCGCACATTAAGTGCGGCTTTTCTCATTGACCTATCGCCTGCATGATATAGGGCAGGACCTCGCTGCGGGGGATGCCGAGGGCATAGGCAAATTCGTCATACAGCATATTCTCTGCGTCCGCAAGGAATTTCTCATCGGCAGAGCGGAGCTTCCTGTGCTGCGGTTCGAGCTTCTTCCGGCGCAGGTACAGCGTTTTTATCAGCGCAACAAGCTTGTGCCTGTCTCCGGAGTCGATTATCCCGCGGTATATCTCACGGCTCTGGGCTTCGTCCTCTGTGGAGATAGTGTCCTCGTCCGGCATGACGCTGATAAGCTCCTCGACCTCGGAGCGGCTCATCACCGGGCGCATTTTCTCCGTCAGACTGCTGTTCCCGACCGGCACATAGAAACGGCTCCGGACGTCCCCGGCTGGCTGGAGAACGTAATACTCAATGTTTTCACCGCTGAAATCCTTTTTTTCAATAGAATCAATTACACACACCCCATAAGAGGCGTAGACTACTGCGCTGCCGACACTGAACATAATTTCCTCCTTGAAAAGTAATAAAAAAGCCGCTGCGGACAACTGGATTTACGTCCGCAAGCGACTACACGTTGATTATTACATTAATTATAGCACATTTCCGGAGCTTTTGCCATAGGCGATATATACAAAACCTCAGCTCTCATATTTGAGCATTATGCCAATCATCACTCGTTCCTGAACGTTCCGAGAAGGCGGAAATACTCCAGATTTTCTTCGAGGTCGCGCAGTACAGCCGCAACTGCCGGGTCGGTAAGCTTTCCGCTGAAATCAAGGTAAAAACGGACATCAAAGCTGCCGTCCCTGATAGGCCGGTTCTCGATCTTCAGGAGGTTCATGCCATTGACGAAAAACTTCGTCAGGAGGCGGTAAAGACTACCTTCGGTGTGCGGGATAGTGAGCATAACACTGATAGCATCAGCCTGCGGATCGACCTGCAATTCACGGGAAATGCACACGAACCTCGTCCGGTTAACGGAACAGTCAGCAATATTTTCAGCCAATATCTCAAGCCCGCGGCGTTCTGCACATTCCGGCGAGCATATCGCGGCAAGTCCTTCCTCCGGGGCACTTTTTGCG
The DNA here is from genome assembly GCA_946629405.1 of uncultured Ruminococcus sp. The sequence continues at coordinate 1,076 of CAMOXW010000054.1, read as the reverse complement.
ACCATTTCGGCAGCAAGGGCAGTGTTTGCATATTCAGCATTGCGGAAGCCGTTCACGGTCAGGAAATCACTGCACTGAGCAAGTGCCTGAGGGTGTGAATACACGCATTTCACTCCGCTGAGGGGAGTGCCTCTGTGTGCGGCAAGACAGTGGTTTATCTCCACGCAAACCTCGCGGACAGTGAAGATATCGTACTTTGCAAGCAGGTCGTAGGTGCTGTCCACCGAGCCCGCGGTCGAATTATGCACCGGCAGAACGCCGTAATCTATCTCGCCGGACTGGACTGCCATGAAAACGTCCTCGAACGTGCGGTAGAAGGTGAGGGGCTTGTCCCCGAAGATCATCCGGGCGGCGGTCTCGGAATTTGCTCCGGAGGTACCCTGACAGCCTATTTTCCGGGCTCCGTCAAAGTCGGGAGCGGGGTAGCTGTTCTGTATGCCGGAAGCCAGGATCGAGCGGTTCTGGAGGATCTTGCTTATGTCCATTATCGTTGTGAAAAGCGCTGCTGTACCGTTTTCGAGGGACTTGTCAGCAGTGAGCTGTTTTATGCGGTCGATGACCTGCTGTTCTCTGCCGCCCTGGAATACGGGCATACCGTGTTCCTTTTTGTACTCGGCAACGCCTCTGCAAAGCTCCATTCTTCCGGTAAACAGTCTTAATATCTGTTCGTCCGTCTTATCTATCTCCCTGCGGAGCTCCTGTAGATCTTTCATTTTTACCTCCGGTGATTTTAGTCTATGCAGGGACGATGCCCGCATCGCCCCGTTCAAAAGAATTATTTGCTTTACACTAATTATAGCAGATAAATTTGTAAAAATCAATAAAAAAGATATAAATATATTGCAAAGCGGGTAGGGTTTGTGGTATAATAATAAAGTATGTAACAGTATTGGTCTGCACTTTTGTGCAGGAAAGCGGAAGCCGGTGAGCCTATCAGTGAAAAATATCAGAATACTCGGCGTCGACCCCGGTTATGCCATTGTCGGCTTCGGCGTGCTTGATTACGACGGAGTGCGCTTTACACCTATTGAGTACGGCGCTGTTCTTACTGAAGCAGGCACTCCGTTCCCCGACCG
>CAMOXW010000053.1 GCA_946629405.1 uncultured Ruminococcus sp. | reverse complement strand
GCGCATAATAGCCATTCTGCGCTCATTGTTTATCATTGCAGTAGCAGTCTCGCCCTTGCTGATGCTGCCCTGCTCGATAGAAGCGATGTGGAGGAAGTGTCCCTCTGACTTGATAGTGTCCTCAACTGCGGCAACGCCTGCACCTGAGAAGATACTTCCGGTATCGCCAACCTGTCCGCCGCTCTCAGCGTAGAAAGGAGTTTTGTCGAGAACGATTACAACATCGTCGCCCTCAGCGGCAGTCTCTACCTCAGCGCCGTCCTTGTATATTGCGAGGATCTTTACATCGCTCTCGCTCATTGAAGTATAGCCGGTGAATACGGTCTTGGGAGCGTCTACCTTGATGCTGTTGTCAGCCCACGATGAACCAGCCTTTGCTGCGTGGTCAGCCTTAGCTCTTGCACGCTGCTCCTTTGCAAGCTCTGTGAAGCGGTCGCGGTCAACGGTGAAGCCTCTCTCCTCACAGATCTCCACAGTGAGGTCTATCGGGAAGCCGTATGTATCGGAGAGCTTGAATGCGTCGTCGCCTGAGAGTACCTTACCGCCCTCAGCTGCCAGCTTTTCTGTGAACTGGTTGAGGAGCTCTGTGCCCTTGTCGATAGTCTTGGCAAAAGCTTCTTCCTCAACGCCGATTATCTTCTTTATGTAGTCGCGCTTCTCAGCAAGCTCCGGATAAGCGTTCGCGTTCTCGTTGATAACAGTATCACATACATCGCAGAGGAAAGGCTTTGTGATGCCTAAGAGTCTGCCGTGACGAGCAGCTCTTCTCAGGAGACGGCGGAGAACATAGCCTCTGCCCTCATTTGAAGGAAGTATACCGTCACCTACCATGAATGTAGTGCTTCTGATATGATCGGTGATAACGCGGAGAGAAACGTCAGTCTTGGCGTCCTTCTTGTACTCAACGCCTGCTATCTTTGAGATGTGCTTCATTATGTTCTGGACAGTGTCTACCTCGAAGATGTTGTCAACGCCCTGCATTACACAGGCAAGTCTCTCAAGACCCATACCTGTATCGATGTTCTTGTTCTTCATCTCAGCATAGTGACCTTCTCCGTCACTGTCGAACCGGCTGAATACGAGGTTCCATATCTCAATAACACGGTCGCAGTCACTTGCCTGCTCAAAGTTCTCGAAGGGACCGTAAGCCTCGCCGCGGTCGAAGTGTATCTCAGAGCACGGACCGCAGGGACCTGAACCATGCTCCCAGAAGTTGTCCTTCTTGCCAAGACGGATTATTCTGTCGTGAGGAATGCCGATGTGGTTCTCCCAGATCTGCTCAGCCTCATCGTCACTCTCGAAAATGGTTATCCAAAGCTTTTCAGCCGGTATTTCGAGTGTCTTTGTGAGGAATTCCCACGCCCATTCGATAGCCTCAGTCTTGAAATAATCGCCGAACGAGAAATTTCCGAGCATTTCAAAATAAGTACCGTGACGTGCTGTCTTTCCGACGCTCTCGATATCAGGTGTTCTTATACACTTCTGGCAGGTGGTAACTCTCTTATTGGGAGGCGTTGCCTGTCCGAGGAAGAATTTCTTGAGAGGCGCCATACCTGAGTTGATGAGGAGTAGGCTCTTGTCACCCTGAGGCACAAGTGAAGCACTCGCCATTCTTGTATGGTTCTTGCTCTCGAAGAACGAAAGATACTTTTCACGAAGATCATTAAGACCTGTCCACTGCATAGATATATCTCCTTTTGATAAAAAATAATACAAAGCAATACAAAAAAGCCCCGCCGCCAAATGGGACGAAGGCTCTCGTGGTACCACCCAAATTCAAAAGAACAAAGTTCCTTTCTCTTGTTCCTTAACGCGGAATACGCCGCAGTTTCCTGCGAAAGCTCCGGGGGAGCACCCATCCTGCACCTGAGAGCTCTCACCTGCCGCTCTCTCTCTTAAAGGTGCGTCTGACGGTCATTCCCATCAACGCCGTACACTTTATTATAACGCATTATTCGCATCTTGTCAATGGTTTCAGATAAATTTTAGAACTTGTTTTGGTAATAAGAACTTTTGAAAATGTGCAGTGTTCATTTAAGGGTTGACTTTTTTTTTTAGGTAGTGTATAATATTATTGTCTATTTTAATAAAAAAAACTATCAATATGGATGGAGGCAATTTTTATGTGTGGAATAGTAGGATTCATCGGAAACTCACAGGCTGCCCCGATACTCCTCGACGGGCTCTCAAAGCTCGAATACAGAGGATATGACTCGGCAGGCATCGCTGTCCGCAACGGCAGCAGCGAGACCGAGATCGTCAAGGCTAAGGGCAAGCTCAAAGTGCTCAAGGAAATGACAAACAACGGCGAAGCTGTAAAAGGCTGCTGCGGTATAGGTCACACGCGCTGGGCTACTCACGGTGAACCTTCGACCATAAATGCTCACCCCCACTCAAGCGACGATGATAACGTTATCGCTGTTCACAACGGCATCATTGAAAATTATCAGGAGCTCCGTGAAAAACTCACAAAAAGCGGCTATACCTTCAATTCTCAGACAGATACCGAGGTCGCTGTAAAGTTAATTGATTATTACTATAAGAAGTATTCGCTCGGTCCGGTAGATTCTATCGCAAGGGCTATGATAAGGATCAGAGGCTCATATGCACTTGCTGTTATGTTCAAGGATTTCCCCGAGGATATCTACACCGCCCGTAAGGACAGTCCTATGATAATCGGCGTCGCAAACGGTGAGACCTTCGTTGCCTCAGATGTTCCTGCTATACTCAAATATACAAGAAATGTTTACTATATCGGTAATATGGAGATCGCTAAGCTCGGCAAGGGTACTGCTGTATTCTATAATATCGACCGCGAGGAAATAGACAAGGAAGTCACTGAGATAAAATGGAACGCCGAGGCTGCTGAAAAAGGCGGCTATGAACACTTCATGCTCAAGGAGATCTATGAGCAGCCTAAGGTCATCAGAGACACTATCAATTCTGTTGTCAAGGACGGCAATATCGTCCTTGAGGAATTCGGACTTACCGATGATGAAGTCAGGGAAATAGCTCAGATATATATCGTTGCCTGCGGTTCAGCTTATCACGTTGGTATGGCGATTCAATACGTCATTGAGGAGCTTACTACCATTCCTGTAAGAGTCGAGCTTGCCTCTGAGTTCAGATACAGAAAAATGCCGATCAACAAAAAGAGCCTTGCCATTATCATAAGCCAGTCCGGCGAAACTGCTGACAGCCGCGCTGCACTTGCACTTGCCAAGGAAAACGGAATAAAGACCCTCGGTATCGTAAACGTAATCGGCTCCAATATCGCAAGAGATGCCGACAATGTTTTCTATACACTTGCAGGTCCCGAGATCTCCGTAGCAACAACAAAAGCCTACAGCACTCAGCTAATTGCCGGTTATCTCCTCGCTATGCAGCTCGCAAAGGTCCGCGGTGAGATAACTGAGGAAAGATTCGCCCAGCTCATCACCGAAATACAGACAATTCCTGAAAAGGTCGCAAAGATACTCGAGGATAAGGAACGGATCCAGTGGTTCGCTTCAAAGTTTGCCAATATACACGACGCATTCTTCATCGGACGCGGTATAGACTATGCGGTTAGTCTCGAGGGCAGCCTGAAAATGAAGGAGATCAGCTATATTCACTCTGAGGCTTATGCTGCCGGCGAACTCAAGCACGGTCCTATCAGCCTCATCGAGAAAGGTACTCTCGTTATCAGTGTTCTCACCCAGCAGTCGCTCTTCGAGAAGACCGTTTCAAATATGGTCGAGTGCAAGTCAAGAGGCGCTTACATTATGGGACTTACGACCTATGGAAACTACAGCGTCGAGGATAACGCTGACTTCACTGCCTATATCCCCAAGACAGACCCGCTGTTCGCGGCAAGCCTTGCAGTAGTCCCCCTCCAGCTCATGGGCTATTATGTTTCCGTGGCAAAGGGACTTGACGTTGATAAGCCAAGAAACCTCGCCAAGAGCGTTACAGTTGAATAAAACTAAAAGCGGACGCAATGTCCGCTTTTTTAATATGCCATGATCTTGTTGACACGCTTGCTGCCTATCTCCGTCCATGCCGGTGCAAACCCGGAGTTCAGCGCAACATTCGCTGAGTGGATATTGCCTGTCGATGTCCCGTAAAAAGGAATCGCTCCCTCCTCTATAACACGCTTTTTCAGCAGCGTGACAAGATATGCTCCTATGCCCTTTGAACGGTATCCCGGAAGTACATCTATACCTATCTGCATCCAGCCGTCAGCATCCTCAGATGCACCTGCCATGCCGATGATCGTCTTTCCGTCATAAGCACATACAACAAGCCTGTCAGGACGGTTCTTGTCAGGTCTCGGACATATCGCGTTAGGGAAGCTCTTATTGCCATAAAAACGGTTGATCTCCTTGTCACGGAACCACTTCACGGGAATATCGAGCACCGGCTCAATATCCCTGTCCGGAAGATACATCCTGTAAATATCAGTAAGCGTCTGACCGTGACTGTTAAGCTCCTTTTCAAGCTGAACGAGCTTCGGAATCTGAAAAAGCTCATATCCCATGCCGCCCTTCATGAACCTCACAAGAAAGCTGTCCAGCGCCGGATCAGCCGTTATAACCGCATTCGTTCCTGTCGTTACCATGTGGAAAAACTTCTTTTGTGCGCAATAACGTCTGCCGCCCCTCGGTGTTTCTGCCTCAGTCAGAACATTTTCTTCAATATCAAAATCGGAAGTATCACAGAAATACTCCGCTGCGAGCAGCTCCTTCAATTTATCATAATACTGCATAATCATCCTTTCAGACAGAGCCTCCCCTGCCATGTGTCAAGCTGTGCGAGCCTTTTGTCTATACCGCCGAGCACGGCAAGCTTGTCCATGCTCCACAAAGGCGCGATAAGCTTTGACTTGTCACCGTCTCCTGTCAGCCTCTCTATCACCGTTTCTGGCGGAAGAACTTCAAGCTGACGGACTATGATATCAATATATTCATCCTTTGTCAGAAGCTTCAGCTCGCCCCGGGTATACATTTCAGCAAGCCTCGTGCCGCTTATTACATGAAGCATCTGAAGCTTTACTGCGCCCGGACGAAGCTTTGACGTCTGTACCGCTGTCTCCTTCATCATTTCAGCAGTCTCGCCCGGAAGTCCATTGATGATATGCAGACAGGTGCGTATCCCGCGTTCCTTCAGGCTTTGATAGCCGAGCAGAAATTCCTCATGTGTATAAAGCCTGTTGAGCTTCGCGATCGTCTGCTCATGTACAGTCTGCATACCAAGCTCGACCGTGAGCGAAGTTTTTTCATTCAGCTCAGACAGCAGCTCAAGAACGCTTTCAGGAAGACAATCAGCCCGCGTACCTATTGATATACTGCAGACCTCCGACTTTTCAAGAACTCTGAAATAAAGCTCCCGCAGTTCAGAGGCGGGAGCATATGTATTAGTATTTGCCTGAAAATAGGCGTTTACACTGATAGCTCCGCCATGCTTTCGCCTGAGGCGTTCAAGCTCGGCTTCGAGCTGCTCAGCCACGCTGAGCGACGGGCGGGTAAAGTAGCCGCTGCTGCCATCGCAGAAAATACAGCCTCCCATCCCCTTGCTGCCGTCGATGTTCGGACAGGTGAAACCGCAGTCGAGCGATGCCTTGAAAACCTTCCTGCCAAAGCGCGAATTGTTATAATAATTCAGCATGTGATAGCGCTTGTTATCGCATGAATATTCAAACGGGCTGCGTGGATTCATAATACGGTTCACTTTCCTGACGTGCGCTGTGTCTTGTTGACGCGCTTGTAGAGGAAGCTGTCACTGCGCTCCTCGAGAACCATGCTGTTCTCCTTCTTATAGTCGGAGGCTTCGTACTTCCGGTGTACCGTCTTGAGCTTCGCCTTCATCGAGCCTACTGCTATAAACGCAATTATCAGCGCGAGAACAAACGATATTATGAAAGCTCTTACCGGGCTGAACTTCTTCTTTTCTTCCTCGTCAGACCTTCTTGACGGAGCATCGTCATCCTGATCATTATAGCCATCGTAGTCATAATCATAGTCATAGTCGTATTCAAAATCTTCATAATCGTCTGCAAAAGCCGTAAGCTGCTGAGAATTCGCTCCCGAAGCCGGATACACCAGCTTAACAGGTGCTGCGATCGCCGCTGAGAGCAGCAATACTGCAAGAATTTTTTTGATCCTCATAATCTTCCCCCTCAGCGCATGAACAGATACGACAGCCCGAAAAAGACCGCTGTACCTATTGCTGTTATCGCAGCGAACCACTTTGCCGCTGCACCCTTGTCTACAGGAAGATCACCCACGAATTTTCCCGTCTGACCGTTCATCGCAAAAGTGTACTTATTGCCGTTCCATGAACTATTCAGCAGCCATACCGGGTAAAGCGCATACTTCGCCTTACTGTTATTCAGCCTGATATCGGTACTCTCTGCATTGACCGAATCGTAACCGGTAACTGTCTCTGCAAAAGCCCTTTCCGTGCTCTTCTTTATACGGTCATTTGCCCTGTCTATGCTCTGCTCAGCGGTAACATCATACCTGTCTGCAAGATAGCCTGAAAGATAGGCAGTCTGAAAATCCACTGCGTCCTTGAAATCAAACGGCTCAATAGACTCCATGAGCTCATCCTGCATCTTGCTCGAACCATCCACCGGTACGCGCTCAAAGGCTATTTTTCCAGACCTTACGGCTGAATAATAGCTCGTTTCCACATAATTGAACTGGTTGTCGCTCCAGCGGCGCTTCTTCTCAGCCTTGTATACGATATGAGCATCAGCTCCCGCATCAAAAAGCCATACAGGAACATACACGCCCTTTATCTCGTCGATATGGTTCTGTGAGCGGAAAACCTTAGGAAGAAGCGTCTTGCCATCAAGATGCTTGCTGAGTGCGGCTGTCGCTGCCTTCTTATCAAGCTTGAACGGAATGACGTAATCAGGTCTCAGGTCTCCGGCAAAGCTTCCTGTCATTACTATGGGGCTGTCGCAGTACGGACACTTTGAAGCGGCTGTTGTCGAGTCAGTGATTATCTCTGCTCCGCATGAACCGCAGTGATACACGCCCATTCCGGCAGTTTCACCTGCTCCCCATTCGCCTCCCGCAGTTGTCTCCCATGTCATTGCGCTTTCGTCCGAGCTCTCAACGGCATGGTTGAATTCCATAACAGCTGCAACATCAAATTCAGATTCACAGTAGGGGCATTTCATATTCTGTGTTCCACTGTTGAATTCAAGCTTTCCTCCGCAGGCAGGGCATTTATATTCCAGTAATTCGGACATTTCTGCACCTCTTGATATTATTGATCATACGGTGCAGACAGAGCTGCACCGTATTTGTTCTTATCATTTATTTTACGATATCATCATCTGTGAAGGGATCACCGCACTCCTCGCAGAACTTGGGAGGATTGAACGGATCAGCAGGCTCCCAGCCGCACTTGTCGCAGCGGTAGAGAGGTGCTCCGGCGGGTTTCTTGTTTCCGCACTCAGAGCAGAATTTACCCTTGTTTACAGCTCCGCATGAGCAGGTCCAGCCGTCAGCAGCAGGTGCCGGCTTAGGCTTGCCGCACTCCGAACAGAACTTCTTGCTGTTTACTGTGCCGCATTCGCATACCCATGAATCTCCGCCGGCAGCAGGAGCAGGGTTCTGTGTCTGTGCAGCCGGTGCGGGAGCAGGTGCCGGCTGAGGCTGTGCCTGTGGGGCTGTTGAAGCTCCTACAGCGCCCTGCTGTGCGCCCATTGCAAAGAGATTCTGCGCGTTCATGCCGCCCGCCTGCTGAGCCATTCCCATTCCGAACAAGCCCATTGCAGCTCCGTTGGGATTGCTTGCAGCGTTCTGCATTGCAGCAGCCTGAGCCTCGATAAGTGTAGCAGCAGCGTTCGTGGGATTGGTGTTCCACGCTCTGTCCTCGTACTCCTGTATCCTCTTTGTGTCGGCATCCGATATTGTAGCTGAATTGATAGCTACCTTCTCGATCTGGATACCTCTCTTTTCCTTCCAATCGCTCTCGAGCTCGGTATTTATAGCATTCTTTACCTCGCGCTGTCTTCCGGGAAGCTCGTCATATCTTATGCCTGATGCTGATATATTGGCAAAAGCAGGCTGAAGCACATCGAGAAATTCGCTCTTGAGCTGAGGATCAATAGTCGAACGTGTATATGAGCCTGTCACGTTTCCGCATACATTCGCAAAGAAAAGTACAGGATCAACGATCTTGTATGAATAGATACCGTTGCAGCGTACCCCTACGGTAAAGCTTCTTCCGAGGTCCTGATATGTCATCCTGAAGGGTACCGGATTCTGGGTGCCGAATTTATTGTCCATGATCTCCTTCATGTTGAAGTAATAGATCCTCTGATCCTTTGAAGCATCGCCGCCGTGCTTGATACGGTCCCACATTTCCTTGAATGTATTCTTTAATCCTGCTCCAAATGTGCTGGAGAAAAGGCTCGGAGCCGTGCCGGTGCGGTATTCATAGATACCCGGCTGTGTAGCGATCTCGACGATACAGCCCTGATCGACCATTATCATCGCCTGACCCTCATGTACAACTATCGTGCTTCCGTCAGAAATGATATTATCACTGCTGTTTTTGTTGGAGGAATGCTTGCCGAGCTGCTTCTTTCCTCTGACTACAAGTACATCAGAAGGGATGGATTCGCATACAAAGTATTCCAGCCATGTATCCTTGAGCGTTCCCATTGCTCCGACGAGTGCTGCCTGAATGATTCCCATAATTTTACTCCTTCCGGGTTTTATCCCTATAAAATCTATAATATCCGCAGATATTCCGTCATTTCCCGGCAGTCATCGCAGGATACTGCCGTCAATACATTGATTATAACATATTTTTCAGATAATTGCACTACCTGTTTGTGCTATTTTTGCCAAAAATGATAAATTTTTATTTTTTAACTATTCCCACTCCGACCATATCTCCGGACAATAACCTATCGTTGCTTTTTTACCGTTGCGTACTACCGGAGTACGGATGAGCTGCTGGTTCTCAAAAAGCTTCTCATCCCTGTCAGCGTCGGAAAGGTACTTCATAAGTGTGAGTGTTTCCTTGTCCTTTGCATTCTCATTTATCATTCTGTCGATCCCGCCGACTGACTGCTTTACGGAGTTGAACTCACCTGCGCTCATCCCCTTCTCCTTCATGTCTATCGACTGAAATTTCACGCCGCGCTCCTTGAACCAGCGCTCTGCCTTCTTCGTGTCAAAGCACTTCTTTGTGCCAAATATCTGTATATTCATTTTATCTTTCCTCGTTTACAAAAGCCATATCCAAACTTGCCGCCCTGCCAGTACGCCTGAAGCTTATACTGTGCAGGTCAAGACCGCTCTGTGCGAAATAAAGCCTTGCAGCCGTGAAGCGCGAGAATATCGGGAGCTCCTTGCTGAACGAAACCGGCTCTCCATTCGTTCCGCTCCATGTGAATGTACCGCTTGCGGTTCCTACAAAGAACAATGTCACCGGTATCTGTGCAAGCTCGCTCTGCGTTGACGATGCTGTGACCGTCACCTCAAACCAGCCCGGCTTCTCAACTGTAAGCGCAAATGCGAAGCTCTGTCCCTTCACGCTCTTTACGCCAATGTCTATCGTGAGTTCTTCATCAAGCTTGTAGAAGTTCACAGGCTCGTCTGAGATCTCCTCGCTGTCAGGACGGTTTATTATCTCTATACGGTCAGCCTCGCCGACAAGACGCTTCATAGCGTTTGTCCCGAGGATAAAGCTCAGTATATTCTTCGCGTTGCGCTGAAGTTCTGCTCTTGTGAGACTTCCGTCCGCAAGCGCTGCCTTTATGCCTTCGTCCTCTGAGGTGCAGTCTGAGCAGACCATATATACATCGTTCTGCGCTGCCGCCATAGGAGAATAGAGGCTTCTTTCGGGCGCGCCGCCTCGTACGTTGACATTTGCCCACCAGTCGGTCATTGTGAAGCCCTCAAACCCCCACTCGTTCCTGAGGATCACTGTGTTGAGACCGTAATTTCCGGCTGTCCACAAGCCGTTCACCGCACCGTATGTAGTCATTATCGAATCAGCTCTGCCCCGCTTGACCGCTATCTCAAAGCCTTTAAGATATATCTCACGCAGCGCTCTTTCCGAAACGACTGAGTCAATATAGTGACGGTTTGTCTCCTGATTGTTCCCGCAGAAATGCTTCAATGTCCCCGTTACTCCGGAACTGTGAAGTCCGTTCAGCTCGGCTTCTGCCATGCACCCGGTAAGATAGGGATCCTCAGAAAAATACTCAAAATTCCGTCCGTTGAGTGGATGACGGTGGATATTCATTCCCGGTCCCAGCAGACACCCGACCTTGTTAGCCGCCATT
>CAMOXW010000052.1 GCA_946629405.1 uncultured Ruminococcus sp. | reverse complement strand
GTAGTTTTCCCCGAAATTTCGCCCGGGAAGGTATCGAGCGGAACCGTCCTGAGATATGTCGAGACTGACGCGCTCCCGCCCGATGACGAGCCTCCCGAGCTGCCAGCGGGGAGCCCCCGCGGGCTTCAACGTTGCCGCTTGCTGCGCGCGCTCTGTTTATGCAGGGCGGAAGTCTCCGTTCGCTTACGTTGGTAAAAAACTGCCGTGTGCGATCAGGGAAGTTACTGTCTGTAATAACTGAGCGAGTTTACGAGCGGCAGCGTGGAAGGGTCCAGCGTCACGCTGGCCGAACATAAAAACGTCCTCGCTCTCGGTGCAGCGCTTTTCAATGCGCGGAGTGCCCCTGATGCTGTCAGAGAGCGCGACCTTGTATCCCGATGCAAGGATGAGCTCACCGCGGATGTGCTGGACGTTGCCGCTGCTGATAGCTGTCAGATATGCCTGTGATACTGCGTACATCTTACACCTCCACAAGGGACAGCGTCAGCCGCATCCTCTGAACTCCGCCGATAATTATTTCTGTAGGCTTGCTGCGGTCTGAGGGGTAAAATGTACCGGTAGTGTAGCTGCCGTTGTCCAGGAACTCCACAGTATATATACGCGAACCTCCCGGCGGAGCAAAAACGTTCTCTATTGCCGCAATCTGAGCGGAAGTCCCCACATATTCAAGTTCGATCGTGCGAACATCACGGCGTATAAGGTAGGACAGCAGGATCCCGGTCTCAGAGGAACGGATGGTCGAATCGGAATAGATGTCTGATTTTGTTACGGAATAGCCGCCCTTTGTGGGCTGTAGCCTGCTGCTCATATCCACGCCGTCCACTGTTCTGATAGGTACAAGTCTCATTTATGCTCCCTTCCGGCGGTTGTCATCTTCAACGGCCTTGACAGCGACCCTGCCGATCTCGCGCCCGTCAAGTTCAACGTGGACGTGTATCGTCTGATCCTTCCTGCCTGATCTTGCGAGTACATTTTCAACTGCTTCTTCCATTGTGCTGAGCGGAGAAACTACCTCCGGCTCGCGCTTGTTATCACCGAGCATTGCGAGGAAATTGCCGTAATTAGCCGGTACGACCGTCCCCTGTGCAAGCGGTGGGATAGGATTTATTTTTATGTGGTCAATGTCAAAGCCGAAAGTTTTTCCGCCTATTTTCGGCACCCAGTTTGGGACGTCGATGCTTATTGTGTTAAGGCAGTCGATAAGGAAATTCACAGCCTTCTTGACCGCATCAAGCAGCACGTTGATGAAGCCGATCATAGCGTTAAGCGGAGCTTTGACGATATCGACAAGAGCGTTCCAGATATGCTCGAACACCTTTTTTAGGCTATTCCACGCTGCCGACCAGTCACCCTTGAAGACGTTCACAATAAGATCAAGCAAGTCCTTCATGGCAGCCCACAGCTCACTCAGTGCATCCATGACACCGCCTATCGCACCTCCGACATATTCCAGAGCTGCGCTGAAAACGCCGGATATAACAGGGCCGAAGGTCTCGGCGAACCACTTCACCATAGGTGCGATGAAGTTATTATAGACATCGAGCGCAACGGCTGCAAGTGTGCCTGCAAAGTCAAGGAAATTCTCAATAAGCGGCTTAGCGTGGTCAGTCCAGATCTCATCAAGCACCTTCATCAGTGTGTCGAAAACCGGCTTGAATACTGCCTTCCAGACAGTCCTGATAACTTCTCCGGTCGTCTGTATGGCGGTCCTGAACTTCTCAAAAATGACCTTGCCGTAATCATCCCAGAACTTTTGAAGGACCCCCATAGTGTCCTTCCATATTTTCGCAACAAGGCTAAGTATCGGCTCTGCTGCGTCATTCCACAGCAGGTCGAAGCACTTTTTCACTTCGCTGAAAAGTGTGCCGAATGAAATAACGCTCTGCTCGGTGAACTCTGTGATAAGCGGCAGCCCTGTGCTTATGAAGCTTTCAAGAACGGGGAAAACTGCAATGCTCCAGATGTCGGAAAAGACCGTGTTGAAGCTGTCAAAAAGCCCGGCAAGAATGCTTCCCGAGGTCTCGATAAGGGTTTGAAGGAACGGTATGAACTGTCCGCTGAAATAGCTCAGAAGCGGCGCCCCGAGCGACTGGATATCACCGAGGACCTTCGCCATATTGTCCTTGAAGCGTCCGACCTGCGGACTGAGCTGCTCCCAGACCTTTCGGAACGACGGAGCAAAGTTCCTGCTCAGGAATTTTTCCAGCGAACCGAACAGCTTCTGAGTCTTTTTCACGAAGCTTTCAAGCCTTTTGCTGACCTTCGATGTGTTGTCACTGACAGTTATCTTCGGAGCGGCTGCGGGGGCTGAGCTGCCTTTGGAGCTGCCTTTTTCGGCGTTCTTATCCGATGCGAGGGTATTGATCTTGTCGAACCCGGCAAGGCTCTTGCTTTCGGCTTTTGCGGTGTCCTCAACAGCATCCGTCAGATCCTCCTGAGCTGATACGCTCTGAGTGATGTTTTCGGCAGCCTGACCGGTATCTTCTGCTTCTTTGCCAAACAGCGCAGCAAGAGTGCTGATTGCGATCTGTGCCTTTTCGGTAAGGTAGGTGAGAGCCTCTGTGAGCTGCTGCACCCACGTTATTGCCAGCTTCAGCACCGGCTGACCAACTACCGCAAGGAGCTGCCTCCATGCCTCCCTGAGGTTGCCGAGAACGTTCTCCCAGCCTTCTGCTTCACGCGCTGCCTGTCCCTCTGCACCGGAGAGTGCGTTTGCATCCTTGACCATTTGCAGGAGCGTGAGCTGCTTCTGAGCCTCCGAGAGCTCCTGGAACGATTTGCCATAAAGCTTGTTAGCAGCGGCATTTCTTGTTGTTTCAGTTGCAGAAAGTCCGAGAGCAGCATCGTTCGCATAGTTGCCCTTGAGGAAGGACATAAGAGTTTCACTGGTATCTTCAAGGCTTCTGTCATAGTAAGCGGCTGAATCAGCTGCTACTTGCAGAGCCTCTTCCATCATCCCGAGAGCCTCGGCGCTGCCCATACCTGATGTTCTCGCAAAGGCGTAAACGGAAGTTCCCGCGCCCTGCAAACGTGTCTTTACGATGCCGCTCGCATCTGCGACACGCTTCATCGCATCAGCGGCACTATCCTCCAGTTCACCGAAGGTCTGTGCAAGCTGGGAATTGGCAGCGTTTACGCTTGCTGCGTTTTCAACAGCAGCCTTTCCGAATGAAACGGCCTCCTTTATCCCGAAAACCAGTCCTGCCGCTGCAAGCAGCTTCCTGAAACCGCTCTGGACTTTTCCGAGGCTCTCCTCGATACGTCCGGCAGCGCTGTCTACCGTGCTTTCGGAATGTTCAGCAGAAGCCCGTATGCCTTCACTGACTTCATCTGCTGTGTCCTCTGCGGCATCTCCGATATTTCCGATATCGTCAGCTATCTGTTCAGCCGCACTTTCAGCCGGAGCGGCATCAACGGAGATAGTGACCGTCTCAGCAGCAGCCTCGTGCATTTCCGCACTCAGCTCATCAACAGCCTGCTGAGCCTGCGAGGTGTCAGCAGTGACCCGTATATCCGCCGCCTGACGGATAACATCGGTAAGCCTCCGGAGCTCGCCGGTCAGCTCCTTCGCAGCCTCCGAAAGCTTGTCCCTGCCTCTTTCAAATCCGCTTTCATCAATTGCGGTGTCAAAGTTAAGATGACCGTCCGCAGCCATTCGTCCTCACTTCCTTAAAAAGGGTATAAAAAAACGCCTCCTGAGAGACGTTGTTGACAAAAAGCGGAATATATTGTATAATGAGGGCATAGAGGGCATACCAGTAACGGTAGGCGGTCAATCCTGCTCCCGGAAGGGAGTGAATGGAATGGGATATGTGACGTGGAATGATCTTATCAACGTTGGAATACTTATCGTGTCCGCATTGACTTTATTTTACAGCATTTACCATAACAAAAGGAAATAACCGCCCTCAGTTTCCAGCCTAAGGCGGTTATCCTATAACCACTTGATTTGGGAGCGACCGTCTGCCGGTGTGCTCTCTTCCTCTATATTATACACTATCTCACGCGTTTTGTCAATAGCTATATTATCGTATCAAGAAAAGCCTCTGTCTGGTCGATAGCAGCCTGTTCTTCGGGCGTAACGATCTTGCAGAGCTTTTTGTTTTTTCGCCAGAAGCGCTCCTCCGTTTTACTTAGCTTCTCGCCTCTTGCCTTCTTCTGACGGATATGGATCACTGTGCTGAGCAGCCCCTCGCCGATCTCGCCAAAGGCTCCGAGAAACGTCCACCAGTGCAGGAACGGCAGCCCCCTGATATCAGGTACACCTACCGTTTTGCTGACCGCCGGCATGATCATTGATTCATCGTGCTTCCAGTCGATAGTCCGTACTGCTTCCGGCTCGCTCATCGGCATATCGCCGCCGCC
This sequence comes from uncultured Ruminococcus sp., assembly GCA_946629405.1. The sequence continues at coordinate 4,332 of CAMOXW010000052.1, read as the reverse complement.
GAGAAACCAGACAGCCTTCCGGTACGCTTCATCTGCGTGATAGTAGGGCAATGGTGCAGCGTACAGTCTTGCAAGGCAGACATATGCCTTTTCTTCGCTTGTTAGTTCAGGATCATTCCATGCCTCGAAGATAGTCAGAGCATTGCGGAAGTCGGCATTGATCGGTATCGGCCGTCCGCCGACCTCCAGAGCTTCAGGCAGCCGGCCTGTCACGACAGAAGCTGCATAACAAGCAGCTTTTTCTGCTCAGGTGTAAGTCCGCTGATGTCCGGGAGCGATGCCCCGAAGGGATCAGCAAGACCTGCAACAGGCTTTACTGTCGGAGGTTCAAGGTACTTCCTGACCTCAGGACGGACCTCAGCAGCGCTTGCCTTCTTAGCTGCCAGCTTTGCCTTGATGTCGGCTTCGAGCTGAGGGATAAATGCGTCAAAAAATGCGCTGAACACAAACTTGCCACTCTCAGTGACCGCAGTAACATTTGCATCTCCGAAGACCGGAGTGCAAATGTCCGTGCCGAAAGCCCTGTTGACTATACCGCGGAACTCTTTGTCAAAACCCGCATAGGCTTCCTCCGCAGGCATTTCACTGTATCTTCCGAGCAGCCCGTCAGTCTCCTTCATTGCTGTTCTGATACGGCTCAGAAGTCCCGGGTCGCCCAGTTTTATGCGGATAACTCTGTTGGGATCATCGTTCACGATGTAGCTTTTGTAGCCCTCGTCAAAATTAATAGACTGCATTTTTTTCCTCCTTATGTAGCGGGTGTGAATGCGGGTATCTTGTCTGTGATGGTCACCGTACCGGTCTGGCGGTTTCCGCAGAAGGTCACGGTATAGGGGATACGCACTCCGCCGGTCGCGCCGCCGTAGCTTGTGGGCTTGACGATGGCCTCCTCGACCCATGCGTCATAAGCTCCCGACGCCTTGTCGATGATCACCTCAAGGACAAGTGTCTTGCAGGCATCACCGGTCCTGCGGTTCATGGCAATGTCCTTGAGCTTCGCGTAGATGTCGCCGTCGGAAGGATCAGCGTAATAAGTATCCACGTCAAATGACGGCTCATAGCCGTTATCGTGAACTGATGTTTCATCAAGTATGTTCTTGATAGGTTCTGTATCAGGATTCAGCTCAACTGACAGATCCTCAACGTCCTTTCCGATGACAGTCCATGCTGCACTCGCAAGCTGGACAGAAAAATTTGAATTCAGAAAGTGTACAAGGGCGCTTCTTTTAAGCTTGCCCACAGTTGTTTCAGGCATTTCATTTTCCTCCTCATTTTCAGTAGTTTCGGTTGTTTCTTCCTCGTTTCCGAGGGGTTCAATTTCTTCGGGCATAGTTTACCTCCTTACCGTGTATTCAGCTATGATCTGGAGCTGATACTGCACTCCGTCAAGCTCGTTCTCCTGCGGGACATTGTACAGCATACCATTGGCAGCAGTGAGCTTTTCGAGAGTGCCGGTGCAGCTCTCATCACCGATAAGAGTTTCAACTTCGCTGCCGGTCTGCTCTTTCAGCCATAGTCCCAGTTCAAGCAGCGCGGAACTGTTGTGCAGCCTTTCATAGTCGTTGATGCTGCTGTAGGTGGTGTACAGCATAAAACTGTGCTGCCGCAGCTGGCCTCCGAGGATATCCTCCCGGATAAGCTCATCACCGGTGGAGCTCAGACCGTAGCTCGTAGGCTCAGGATCCGCAAAATCAATGTGTATTGAATTGCATACCTCGGCTATTTTCGGAAAACTCTCCAGTATCTCCCGGACTTTTTCGATTATGTTCATCTTCCGCCTCCCAGTATCGCCGCAGCCCCCCGCAATATAGCCTGCCCGTGCTTCCGCTTCATAGTCTCGAACCATAAGCGCTGTGCCTGTGGGTGCCCTGACTTGCTGTAATTGATAAGGCGACCGGTACTGTGCTTTTTGGGCGGAGACCAGAAGCCTTCCAGAACGCCGTTTACAAAACGTGGGATGTTCGGACCGTAAACGACACCGTAATACTGGTAGCGGGCATAGGGAGCATTATAGGTTATCTTGCCGCTGCCGATGACAGTGCCGAGAATTGCTGACCTTTCGAGCACACCGTTCCTGAACGGAGTAAACGGCTTCATCAGCCTCAGGCACTCGCTGTCTATGAACTTCTGTGCTCTGCTGATCCTTCCCCCGGGATCGGTGCCCCATACGAGCCTTGCGCTTACACCGTTCATCTTGCGGTCACCTCGATATGCGGAAGTCCTCCGTAGCGGCAGTTGTTCACAGATTTTATAACAGCAAAGTCGGGATAGCTCTCCCGGAACAGCTTCATACTCGCAGAAACGTTCTGCTGTGAAGCTGTATCGAACGAAAATTCAGCATTTCCCTTCACGATAATGTCATCGGCTTTCGGTGAATATTCACTGTCATAGATGTACACGAGAACGCTGTCCGTGACCTGTATACCGTTCTTGGTGACGGTCGAGCCGCGGCTGTCGTTCCAGTAAATGCCGCTTATGAAGTGCCGGGCGTATGTATCCTTTTCATAGACAGTGCAGTCCGCATTTTTCAGCATAATCTCGCCCCCGAATAAAGCAGTCCGGTATTGCCGAGCCACTTGTATATACATTCCCTATGAGCGTTTCTGAGAGCCGTTTTCCGGGCTTCCGAGCTTTCATAGGATTGAGACCAGCCCTGCACGCTCTCGCTTGAAATACCGGGCTTCTGAGCCGCCTCAGAGGTGTCCGCCGAGTGTATCAGTTCTGCAAGCTCGCAGCAGCAGTACCTGACCTGCTCCGGCACGGCATCAGAATTGATATTACCGTGAGTGTATCTGTCAATAACCGCGGATGCCTGACGTGCATAATAGGGAAAGTCCGCAGCCGTGACAGCCGCAGACTTCCCTGCAAGGTATTCATCGGTGTAGAAATTATTATCTGCGTAAACTGTCACGCTGCATCACTCCTTATGTGGTCGACTTGTGGAGATAGATGCCTGCTACCTTGTTCTCGTAAGCATCAGCGATACCTACATTACGATAGCCGAACTTCCATGCATCCGCATCCTGATTCTGCTCCGGTGTGATGACCTTTGGAGCAATATGCTTCTGATACTGGATAACAGCAGCCTTGTGAATAAGCATGAAGTTGATGTTCTTAGCATTTGCAGCCTTTGCATAGCCACCGGCTTCCTGACCTTCTGATGTTCCGTCGTTCTGAGTGATAGCTGTATACATACGGCTCTGAGGCATCTGAACAACATTGAGTCCTTCAAGCACCTGCTTGGACTTTGTGGTGTCAAGGTCCTGAACAAGTCCGTAAAGTGTAGGTGTGATGTAGAGATAGCGCTGCTCAGCAGGAACTTCGTCCTCGTTGAACTTGTTGACTGCGGCTCTGATTGCAGATACTACAGCATCACCCGTACTGAGAGCAGCTCCGGCAACGGTAGAGATACCACTGATACCGGCATATGTAGCGATACGGAATGCATCAAGCTCAGGTACTACCTTTGTTCTGATGAATTCGCCTGCAAGTCTGCCAAAAGCGATACCGGCGGATTCAGCGTTATCCAGGTTATCGACAGTAAACATTCTGCCTCTGTCAAAGTTACAGGTCACGGTCTCGTTTGTGAGTGTTACGTCGCCGCTGACATAGCCGCCGTTACGGCTGTAGTTCGCAAGACCGTCCATGCTGATCTTAGGGATTATAAGCTCGTTAGCGTTTGCTCCCTGCTTTGCAAGCTCCGGAGCACCGTCGAGTACGGATGTGAGTGCAGCAGCCTTATAGACCTCATCGAGGAGCGTCACATACTGCTTAAAAAGAGTGATAGCATTAGCCATGATATACCTTCTTTCTTACTTTTCGGGAGGCAGTCCCATTGCAGCTCTTACAGCCGCAAGCGAGGAAGCTCCTCCGCTGTTGTTATTTCCGGAAGTGTCTCCGATCGGGTTCAGAACTGGTTCGTCCGAGCCGAAAAGATAACTATCCGACTTTCTGAGTTCTTCGAGGGCGGTTTTAATGTCCTCGGTCTGGTTCTTAGAGGCTTTCAGCTTGTCGAGGTCGAGCAGAGCCTTGACAGCCTTGCTGTTCTTTGCCTTGCTGCCATTAATAGCACTGTCCAGCACGGAGCTGAACTCCATGTCAGCTATCTTCTTCTGATACTCAGCGTCCTTGTTTGCAAGGTCAGTGTTGAGCTTTGTGATCTCGCCCTGGAGCTGCGCAACGTCAACTCCCTCGAAGCCTTTGAGCGTTTCCTTTGCAGTATCGAGCTGGGATTTGTAGCTGTCACGCTCTGCCTCTATCTTCTGCTTTGCGTGACCAATATCTGCACTGTTGATATTCAACAGTGTGTTGATCTGTTCCTCAGTGGCATCG
>CAMOXW010000051.1 GCA_946629405.1 uncultured Ruminococcus sp. | reverse complement strand
TTGTGGTCTGAACACTGTAATCCAGCCCTTTCTGCTTTGGTGCAGGAGACATAATAAAACTCATTTCATCTACAAATGATTTGTAATTTTTCGTTTTGAATTCTAAAAGCATAAATTTGCCCTCCATTTTGCAGAAATTTTGCAAAATCTTTTGATATTAGTGTATCATATATCGGCGTAAAAGTCAATATGATTTTGCATGATTTTCGCAAAATCGCATTACTATTTTACGTTCCGATTCATTATATGGTATTTTTTGCGTGAAAACGATCGATATTCATACTCACTACCTCAAATTATTATGAATATCTATGAACTAAAAATACGTCCTATGTCTTATTAAAATCCAATGTTGAAAAAGGTCCGCATTTGGAAACGCAACTAAATCAAGAATATCAAATATATTATGCAAATATTCACAGAGCATACAACTCAAAAGTAACCTCTCCAACGGAGTGGCGATTCTTTTCCAGCAAGCACGGTATCTCCGCATTACAATTTTTCAAAATTCAATGCTCCGATACATAGCTTGATAGGGGTGCTCCCCCTAAGTGTATATCCTCGCACCACTCGGCAACATTTCCTGATATGTCATAAAGTCCATATTTATCTGGTGGAAATTCTTTCACGCTATTAGTCGTGCCATACATCTCTTTATTGTTGATTTGTTGATCATCACTTATATTCTTTGTTATGAAGTCCATTTCAGATTTAAATGGTAAACGTCCGCCCAAAAGTTCAGCAATTTTTTTGACAACGATCCAATTTACGCCGCACAAGGGGTGAGAATAGTATTTTTCATCGCATATGAATTTACCATTTTCATTTTTAATCGGTAAACTGTTATTATATGTATTATATATATAATAACAATCGACTTCTTTTCTTAATTTCTCTCCGCCCAATTCGATTAGTTGCAGAAAATCCTCATTAGTAAAGAGTGTCGCATAAATCATTGCACTTCTATCACAATCGAAATTTACCAATACAGAATTATCGAGCAGTGCTTTCTTTAATGTATCCATATCGTTGCATTTCTGGTAACAGCATTTCTTGTAACTTTTCAACTGTTTCGTCATTAAACTTATCTCTCCATTCGTTTAATACATTGTTTTTATCTTTATATAGTTCCTTTGAAAATCTTTAATTGCTGATCTTAATAATTCCACCGTCTGCTCATCAGGGCATTTATCTGGCACAGCATCATATTTCCTTTGTTGAATATCTCTTGCTATCGATGACATATTACAAAATAGCTCAACAATTTCATCACCACTTATTATTCCGTTAAAAAGACTATTATATTTTCCCATTTTTGCTTTGGCAAGCATTCGGGTTAAAATCCACTTATTTAAGTAATCAAAACCGCCAAGTTGAATATACAGTCCATTACCAACTAATAAATTTTTCTGCATTTCAATTTCTCCATTCGATTATATTGTAATGTTATTATACTATAATAGATTGAAAAATACAATAACAAAAAACCGCTTAGGAGTATTCCTAAACGGTTCTTTGGAGCTAGTGACCCGGCTCGAACGGGCGACCTGCGCATTACGAATGCGCTGCACTACCAACTGTGCTACACTAGCATATTAAATATTGATTTTGTAAGGTTGCTGCACTTGCTGCCGCTCTATAATCAGTCTGAGATCTTTGGTTAGAAAGATAAATCCCGACACGTTTGGTATCGGGATTTATTGTTCCTATTCAGTTTGATATTGTTCTTTCTTCGTTAAGAATCGTGAGCATTCCGGGACGCTTTTTTGTACTCTGTTTAAGGAAGTGACCTGCAAAGATCATGCGGAAGATGTGCGGCAGTTTCCTTCTGATAGTCAGAATATGCCTCGGGAAGGAGTTAAAGTGCAGCCTCTACAGCTTCACGGACCTTTTTCATGTTCATTGTAGGCTCGAATCTTCCGAGTATCTGACCGTCGCGGCTGATGAGGAATTTAGTGAAATTCCACTTGATCGCGCTGTTGTTCTTGTAGTCCTTGTCTATCATTTTGAGAACGCCGCTCATTGCGAGGCCTTTGGGTGACTTGCCGAATCCATCGAAGGTGCTGTTTTCGGTGAGCCATTTATAGAGCGGGGAAGCGTTCTCACCGTTCACCTCAATCTTTGAGAACTGAGGGAAAGTGATGCCGAATCTTCCGGTACAGAAGGAATGTATCTCCTCATCGCTTCCGGGAGCCTGCTCGCCGAATTGGTTGCAGGGGAAGTCGAGTATTTCGAGCCCCTTGATGTGGAATTCCTCATATATGTCCTGGAGCTCGTCATATTGTGGGGTGAAGCCGCAGCCTGTAGCGGTATTCACGATGAGGAGCACCTTATCCTTGTAGTCAGCCATAGAAACGTCAGAACCGTCCTGAGCCTTGAAAGTGAAATCGTAGATCGACATAAAAATTCCTCCTTGAAATTAATTGAGCAAAATTAGATTGAGTTCAATCTTTATGCTTTTATTATACACTCCCGCTTTGTCTTTGTCAAGGACTTTCACAGAATTTTCACAAAAAAGCTACTGATGCAGCGTGATAACTGCCGTTTCCCGACGTTTTTACGCTCAAAAAAAGCGCCCCGAAGGGCGCCTTGATCACTTATTTTCAGATGGAAATGTCATTCCCCACTGACGTCTGCATTCGTCCATGATACGCATTACCGCAAGTGTACCCTCATGCGGGACGAGTGGGCTGTCTGTCAGACCTCCGGCAAGGCAGCGCTGAAATTCCCTGACCTCATACTCATAGCCGTTGACTTCATGTTCGGCGTAAAAACGCTCGATTTCTCGCATATCGCGGTCGTACAGCGTGACACCTCCCGAGCAGAAGAACCAGTCGTCAAAAACTATCGCTCCGGCTGTTCCGGAGACAATGGCGTTGTTTTTCAGGGTGACCTCGAAGCCGGAATCAGTCGAGGCGAACGCTCCGCCCGGATATCTCAGCATGACAGTATTGCTCAGGTCGATGCCGCCGCTTATGTGTGCGGAGGAAATTATCTCATCCGGGACGTTCCCAAGAAAGTCTGCCGCAAGAGTAATCGGATATACCGAAAGGTCAAGCAGAGCACCGCCTCCGCAGTCCGGGCGGAAGAGCCTGTCACTGCCGTCATATATAACGGTATTGCTGAAATCCGCCTTGATAAAGCGGATCTCGCCTATTCTCCCGGAGGCTGCCCATTCCTTTGCTTTCAGGTAAGCCGGACGGCATTTCGTCCACATCGCCTCCATAAAGAACAGTCCATTTTCAGCCGCAGTACGGAGAAGCTCCTCAAGCTGGGCAGTATTCAGAGTTACCGATTTTTCGCAGAGAACGTTCTTCCCGGCGTTCAGACAGAGCATAGAGTCGCCGTAATGCGAAGCCATAGGTGTTGCGATATATACCGCGTCTATATCCGGGTCAGCGGCAAGCTCAGCATAGCTTCCGTAAGCCTTTTCAAAGCCGTGCTCAGCTGCAAAGGCCTGAGCTTTTTCCATAGTCCGGGAGGCTGCCGCCCACAGGACAGCTCCCTCAGTTCCTTTAAGTGCAGCGGCAAATGTGCGGGCAATCCTGCCGGTGCCGATAATTCCCCATTTTACGCTGTTCATGGTCATTCCTCAAAGAGCGGTGTCGAGAAGTAGCGTTCGGCGGTGTCGGGAAGTATCGTTACTACCGTTTTGCCCTCGCCGAGCTTTTCAGCCAGCTTCAGGGCAGCCGCAACGTTCGTGCCGCTCGATATACCGCACATTATGCCTTCAAGAGCGGCGAGCTGTCTGGCGGTAGAGATAGCGTCCTCATCCGTGACGATGTGGATGTGGTCGTAGATATTCTTATTTAAAATCGGCGGAACGATACCGTCGCCGATACCCATTTGCAGATGAGTTCCGATAGTTCCTCCCGCAAGGATTGCTGCGTGCTCAGGCTCTACTGCCCATATCTCCATATCGGGGTTCTGGGATTTCAGGGTCTCACCGATGCCGGTTATAGTACCGCCGGTGCCGATGCCGGAGCAGAAGCCGTCGATGCGGCAGGCTGACTGCTCGAGTATCTCAAGAGCTGTGAAATACTTGTGAGCGCGTGTATTATTTATGTTTGCGAACTGCTGCGGTACGAAAACGTTCGGATCAGCGGCAGCCATTTCAAGGGCTGTATCGAGGCATTTCTGGATACACTTGCCGATATCGCCGTCGTCATGGATGAGTATTACCTCAGCTCCGTAGTGGCGGACGAGCTTTCTGCGTTCCACGCTTACGGAATCCGGCATTATAATTATGGTACGGTAGCCTCTGACAGCTCCGACGAGTGCGAGACCTATACCTTGATTGCCGCTGGTAGGCTCGACAATGATGGTATTTTTGTTGATCCTTCCTTCCTTCTCAGCGCTGAGTATCATGTTATAGGCAGTGCGGGTCTTGACAGAGCCGCCGACGTTTAGACCCTCGAATTTGACGAGTATCTGGGCATTTCCGGGTTTGTTCATGCGGCTGAGCCGTATCATGGGGGTATGTCCCATAGCTTCGAGTACATTATCGTAAATCATTTTTACACTCCGATCATTGGTGATTACGATTAACATTATAACACATTTATCCGGAAAAAGCAATAGATTTCAGTTATAACCTGATCGGCAGGCAGCAAGTAATTGTTAGCTGTCAGTTATCAGCTGAGAGTGCGTGAGCACTCAATGAGCGAAAAGAGGGGTACTGAGGGTCAATAATTGTTGCGTATCAACATAATCTGTTGACAAACCGGTAAAAACATGGTAAAATAGTTGTGTATTATTCTGCTTTATGGCAGGGATCAAGGAGTGATCTGTATGAAATTTAAAAGAGCGTTAGCGTGTGCGGCTGCCGTTTCTGTCATGTCCCTCGGGACTGCTGCGAACCTTCCGGCACCTGCAATGTACGTCAGTGCAAGCTCTTCCTCCGTATCGAGCAGCGGAGGCTTTACATATGAACAATATTACAGCGGCGATAATACGATCACTATTACCGGCTGCGATGAGGGCATGACAGAGGTCGTTATCCCGGAGCAGCTTGACGGTATGACCGTTGTCACGATCAGCAGTCAGGCATTCAGAGGCAATACTGAGATCGTTTCAGTGGAACTGCCTGATACCGTGACCTATATCCCCTCGAATGCTTTCCGCGGATGTACCTCGCTTGAAAGGGTGAAGCTCCCCGCAGGGATAAGCTATATCAGCTCCTATTCATTCACAGAGTGTTCAAGCCTGAAGGAGGTCGCTATCCCGGATGGCATCGGGTCGATAGGTGAGGCAGCCTTCTGGAAATGCTCCTCGCTGACTGAGATCAGGCTGCCGGAAAGCCTTACTGATCTTGATGATGCTGCGTTCATGGCGTGTTCCTCGCTGGAGAGGATAGAACTTCCTTCAAAGCTGACCGTGCTGCCCTCGATGCTTTTCTATGGATGCAGCAAGCTTGACGGTGTGGTTATCCCGGATGGAGTCGTGAGTATAGATTCCAGCGCTTTCAGGGACTGCACCTCTCTGACGGAGATAACTATCCCGGATGAGACTGAGCTTATAGAGTATTACGCCTTCATGGGCTGTACCGCTCTTGAAAAGGTCACGCTCGGCAAGGAACTTTGCAGGCTGGGAGAGAGAGCCTTCGACGGCTGCACGAGCCTCAGGGGGATAACATTCCCGCCTAAGATGACCTCGGTCGGAGTGAACGTGTTCAGCGGATGCAGCTCGCTTGAAGAATTCAGCGCGGAGGGCGAAATAAGAGATATCGCGGAGGGGGCCTTTTCTGGTACTGCTCTTGCAGCAAATACTCCGGCATATGCTGCCGGCTGGCTGATAAGCTATGATACATCGGCTGAGAGCGTTGTGGTCGAGGAGGGAACGGTAGGCATCGCAAACAGAGCTTTATACCAGAGCAGCGCTGTTTCAGTGAAGCTTCCCGACAGCCTGAAATATATCTCGGACTGTGCATTTTCCGGTTCGGAGGCGCTTACGGACTGCGTTCTTCCTGACGGTATAAAGCGCATCGGCAAGGATGCCTTCGATAGCACCCCGCTGCTGACGGAGCAGACAGGCGATAACAAATACATCGGTACAATTCTCGTTTCAGCCGGAAATACCGGAGCTGAGCCGGAATTCATGGACGGCATCACAGGTATTGCGGACGGCGCCTTCTACAATAACGCGGAGCTCGAAAGGGTCAATATCCCGGATACTGTTAAATTTGTCGGCAGTACGGCGTTCAGGGGATGCTCATCACTCAGGGAGGTCCATCTGCCGGCGGGCCTCGATACTATAAACAGCTATACTTTTGCAAGCTGTTCGTCGCTCACAGATGTTGTGATACCGGACAGCGTAAGGATCATCGGCGATTTTGCCTTTGTGGACTGCGGTGATCTCGATATCTCCTTCCTCCCGGACGGCGTTGAGGAGATCGGATATATGGCATTCTGCGGAAACATTTCCTCCTCAATGTACGTTCCTGAAAGCGTGCAGATAATAGGCGAGGGGAGCATCGGAACAAGCCTCAGCTCAAGCGGTATGCCGGTAAACAGATCAGGCTTCCTTATATTAGGCGAGAGCGGTTCGTTTGCCGAGAAATACGCCGCTAAGCACAACAGGAATTTCACCGCGGTGCAGGACCTCCACGGAAGCGCCGGTTCGCTGGTGCGCTGGAGCTATGAGCCTGTGTCAAAGAAGCTCTCCTTCATCGGCGAGGGCGAGATGTTCAGCTATTCGAGCTCCGCACAGGCTCCGTGGTCGGTGCTCAGCAATACTGCCGTTTCGGTCACTTTCAGCGATGATATCACGAATATAGGCGACTATGCCTTTCTTCAGTTCAGCAAGCTGACGGAGGCTGACCTTCCTGCAAACTGCACTTCGATAGGAAAGAACGCCTTCGCAAACTGTTCCTCACTCGAAAAAGCTGAGCTCCCGGAGGGACTCATAACTGTTGGGAGTCAGGCGTTCAGCCGCAGCAGGATCAGTGCCCTCGATATACCGGTGACTATGTCTTCCGGCGCAGCAGAGGCTTTCAGCGGAATGGAATACCTCAGGGCTGTAAACGCTGCTGACGGAAGCAAATACTATTCCTCCGCTGACGGAGTCCTTTTCAGCGCGGACGGCACTGAGCTCATCATGATGCCGCGTGCGAAGTTCATGGATAAGTATACCGTTCCCGCAAATGTAACTAAGATCGGCGATCAGGCGTTCAGCTATTCCAGCATACCGGAGGTCATCCTCCCGGACGGACTTGAAGGCATAGGCAAGTACGCTTTCAGCTCTTCTGCGATCGGGTCGATGAACGTTCCGGAGACTGTAACTGCGGTCGGATCCTGTGCATTCCAGAGCTGCAATTCGCTTGAACGGATCTTTTTCAGCGCAAGGGATGCAAGCTACGACAGGAATATATTCTACGGGAACTACAATCGCAGCGCTCCGATCGACGTTTATGCCTATATCTCCGAGGGAAGCTGGAGCAGCATCTCTGCGTCCGGAATAGTGCTTCACGATCTTGCGGATTATGACGGCATTGAGGGCATTGTCCTGAGTGCGGAAAGTATTTCACTCGGGGCTGGTACGGATGAAGCTCTCACGGCATCTGCCGATCCGAGGACTGTCCCTGAGATAGTCTGGAGGAGCAGCGATACCAGCGTTGCGAACGTTTCCTGCAACGGCAATATAACCGCGTTCGGCGCCGGAAAATGCAAAGTGACGGCATCCTCACCTGACGGGAAGTATTCAGCCTCATGCACCGTTACCGTTACCGGCGATGCTGAGCCTTCAAAGGGAGTAACAGAGCTCCCGGAGGAAGCTGCCGGCTTTCTTTCAGAAAATGACAGCTGCTGGCAGATACCCTGCGAGAGCCGCGGAGGTTTCTACCTTGCTGATAACAGCCGGCTGACCTTCATGTCACTGTATACGGGCAGCTCTGAGACAGTCTGCACATTCAATTCTGGTGTGGACAGCTTCATACAGGGCGACAAGCTCTACAGGCTTTCGGAAAGTTCCGGGAAAAGCACCGTGACCGTTTTTGACCTCACTGAGCAGCGCACTTCCGGAAAGATCTTCGCGGAGGGAATAAATGCTTCCGCAGTAGGTGCGGACAGTAAGGGAAGGATCTACCTCGGAGGCACCGATACCTCCACAGGAAAAAATATCATCATGCTCCTTTCAGCCGACGGAACACTTCTCTCGAAGACCGCAGCACCTTCATCTGTGCTGAACTTCGATGCCTTTGACCCTTCAAACGGCAATTTCTATTACGAAACAAACGACAACTGGAGGTACTGGGGCTACGATCACTATGTCCGCAAGCTTCTTGCCGGAAGGGTAACTGATAATGATATAGCGGTCAGCAAGGACGATATCTACCATGATATGAATACCGGTATGCTCCCGGCTTATACCATGATGCTGTATCAGATCGGATTCGGAAATCATTCCAGATGTGCTGAGATGATCGACGACCGGTATTTAGCCATATATTCGACCTTCTACGGAACTGAGCTGATAGTGGATTCAAATGCCTTCGACCCGCTCAGTGAGTCTCAGATGAAAACTGCCGCCTCAGTGGCGTTATCCGGTTCAGACAACGCAGGCAATACTCTCGGTGTTCTCACCTTCGGAAACGGCAGCTCATACCTTACCGCAGCCTCGGGGGATTCTCTCGGGGAGTACGACATTGAAAGCGGCAAGCTCCAGGCGGAGTGCAGTCTTTCGGCTCCGGTCTTCTCCCTTGCAAGATATGACGGAATGGCGGCTGTTTTTGAAAAAACAGACACCGGCAGCCAGCTCGAACTCATCGAATGGAAGCTGCCCGACAGTCTTACTATAGAGGGCGCAGCTTCGATCTCGCAGGGCGAGGCTCAGAGGCTTACTGTCTCATATGACAGTCCGCTCGATCTGAGCTTTGAGTGGAGCAGCTCCGACAGCTCTGTTGTGAGCGTTGACAGAAGCGGCAATATTACCGGATTCAGACCTGGTACTGCCGAGATCACTGCATCTGCTTCAAACGGCATAAGCAGCGTTTTTACCGTCACAGTTACCGCAAGGGAGAATACCTCCGGCGAGCCCTCGTCTTTCCCTGCGACAGGCTCGTCAAGCAGCAATATAGGGGCAAATGACTATTCAACATACGCTTCTGTGGTTAATTCATACCTTAACGAAAGACCGGACGGTACTATCGAGCGTATCGAGCATATCGGCGACAAGGTCGTGATAGAGCGATATTCCCACGATGCACAGACCATGCTCAGCAATACCTCGCTCAGCCTTCCCCTGAAGCTTTTCGGAGGCTGCTTTACAGGCGGCGAGTACAACTTTATAGTCTGCGGTCAGGAGAACCTTGACGAGACGGATTCGACAGAGGTCATGCGTGTCATGAAGTATTCAAAGGACTGGGAGCTCCTGGATTCTGCTTCCGTATACGGCGCCAACACCTACATACCGTTTGATGCCGGTTCGCTCAGGATGACCGAGACCTCCGGCAGGCTCTATATCCACACCTGCCATGAGATGTATAATGAGGGTGACGGTCTGCATCATCAGGCGAATATGACATTCGTCTTTGATGAGGAAACTCTTGAGCAGAAGGATGCCTACTACGACGTCATGAACCTCGAACAGGCAGGCTATGTAAGCCACTCCTTCAACCAGTTCATCCGCACCGACGGAACTTACATCTACCGACTCGATCAGGGCGACGCAAATCCGCGAGGAATAGCTGTTACACGCTGCCTCGCTGACGGTGACATAACCCAAGTCTCATACATTATCCCGATGCGTTTTTCGGGCGGATACGGCAATAATTCTACCGGCGCGGCAATAGGAGGCTTTGAGCTTTCGTCGGATAACTACCTGATAGCGTGCAGCAGCGTTGACCATGATTCTGAGAATTCCTCCCTCTACGGAAACCGGAACATTCTCCTCCTCGTCACAGCACAGGACTACTCCTCGAATGAAGCAAAATGGGTGACAAGCTATACTGAGGATGACGGTATTTCTACATCAAATCCCCAGCTAATCAAACTCGGAGAACAGGCATTCCTGCTCATGTGGGAGGAAAGCAGCGGCTCCTCAGCAGCTGTGAAGGCGGTCACTCTTAACGGTGACGGCGAGTTCACTTCGGATATCCATACCCTCAGCGCAAGGCTTTCAGACTGTCAGCCGATTGCGGACAGCTGCGGAAATGTGCGCTGGTATGTCACAAACGGCGGTTCACCGGTGTTCTATTCTGTTGATCCGTACAACATTGGTTCGTTCACGGAAGCCGGAAGCGGCATAACATGGAGCGTTGAAAACGGTGTCCTCACCATCGGCGGAACCGGCGTTATGAGCGTGACTGAGCAGCCGTGGGCGGAATACGCCCAGAGCGTCACAAAGGTCGTCATCGAGGACGGAGTGACCTCTGTTGCAGACGGCGCATTCAGGAACTTCAGAAGCCTTACTTCAGCGGAGATCGCTGACAGCGTGAAGCTCGTCGGCAGCGGTGCGTTCGACGGCTGTACGAAGCTTGCAAGTATTTCCCTCCCCGAGGGACTGAACTCAATAAACGGAGATACCTTCAACTACTGCACCTCGCTCAGGAGCGTTTATATCCCTGCCTCAGCAAAGACCGTGGGGATGTTCGCCTTTAACGGCTGCACCTCGCTTACAGATGTGTACTACGGCGGAACTGCGGAGGAATGGGCTGCGGTCGATATCAACAAGTACGGCAACGATGCACTGACCTCAGCGACCCTTCATGCGCCTTCTGACGGTATTCAGGAGACTTCCGGGACAACGACAACAACTACTACGACTACATCCACAACAACAACCACAACAACTACTACTTCCACCACGACAACGACTACTTCTACAACAAGCACCACAACTTCCACCACGACAACTACCACCAGCTCTACGACCTCCACCACCACTACGATCGATATAAGAACCCTGACCCCGGAAATGGTAGGCGATATGGACAGGAGCAATACCGTGACTGCGGTCGATGCTTCGCTCATACTGAAGCTTTATGCCGAGCTTTCTTCCGGCGACAGCAGCGCAAGTGAGGCACAGCTCTACATCGCGGACGTCAACAGGAACGGCAAGATCGAAGCTACTGATGCCTCGGTCTGCCTGACGTACTACGCGGACGTTGCGGACGGCTACAGCGAAAGATTCATCGTCTATATACGCGATATGTTCGGCAGTGAAAAGTACAAATCGCCTGAAGTTTAGCATATTGCACAAAAATGTTTATAAAAATTTGTTAGTGTAATGGCGGATTATTCATTTTTCGTTAATGACAAACGTCTTTATTTATGTTATAATCAAGGTAGTTGATTATGACTTGCGGGTGCACTTCCGCAGAAATTACATGATGAAAGGATCTGACTACTATGAAAAAGCTCATCTCCACAGCCACCTCCGTGTGTATGGCTGCGACCTGCCTCTGCGCTGCTTTTCCGGCTGCTGTGAGCGCTGCTGACGCTACAAAGACACTGTCTATCAGCACTTACGCTCAGTCCGGCTCAGAGTACGCTTCACAGGGGGCAAATGTTACCATTTCAAAGGAAGCTATCGCTGCCGGCGACGTAACTGTACCCTGCGCTGTATACCTCACGGAGGCTACAGCTGATCTTGCCACTCTTGCTATCCCGATCACTATCAATTCGACCAATTCCGATGTCAAGAACGTCAAGTTCGACCTCATCGACCCCGCAAAGCCCTATTTCGACACCGCTCAGACCATAACCTCCGCTAAGGGCGAGACTATCACCACCAAGAATGCTGTCGTTTTCGCAGCAGGTCTTGACGATATGGGCGATTACGCTCCTACCGGTATGTTCAACCTTTCAGTTGATACTCAGCAGACGGCTGCCGGCGCCGACAACTACTACATCGGCTTCGGTCAGACCTTCCCGAGAGGATATTCCTGGACAGGTTCAAAGTCCGACGACTACCCGGTATTCGTTTTTGACGTTACCTTCCCGAAGGGTACCTCAGCAGGCGATTACAAGATACAGTACTGCAATTACATCAAGGATGACAAGGGCAACCCGGCTCTCCTCCTTGAAACAGAAGACGGCAGATACGCTAATATCGGAGATTACTCCAACCTCACCCTCAACGAGATGACTATCAAGGTAGAGGGCGACGGTTCTTCCTCGACAGACGACGGAAAGATCGTTGTTGACTTTGGCGAGTACGAGGCAAAGCCCGGCGATAAGGTAACTGTCAATGCTGTTCTCAAGAGCGGCGCTGACAAGGCAGTCGGCTCATATGATGTAAAGTTCAAGCTCGACAGCCCGCTCTCGATCGTTGGCTACGGCTCATCAAGCGCAGCTTACGGCGGTGCAGGCATTGAGACAAACAAGGAAACTATGCAGGCAAGCTTCATCTGCCTCGACCAGAACAGCGATCCCGTTTGCGGTGAGGAAGGCGCTGCTATATTCAAGTTCAATGTTCAGATCCCTGAGACCTGCGCTGACGGCACCTACAATGTAGGCTTCGACTACGCTGAGATCTACAAGGGCGGCGCTAATTCTGCAATGTGGGATTATGAGACTACAGGCGGTACTATCAAGGTAACCGGCGGCGGCTCCCAGACCACTGAGGGCGATATCGTTCTCGACTTCGGAAATTACGAGGCTAAGCCCGGTGATAAGGTAACTGTCAATGCTGTACTCAAGAAGGGCGCTGACAAGGCAGTCGGCTCATATGACGTAAAGTTCAAGCTCGACAGCCCGCTCTCAATCGTTGGCTACGGCTCATCAAGCGCAGCTTACGGCGGTGCAGGAATTGAGACAAATAAGGACACTATGCAGGCAAGCTTCATCTGCCTCGACCAGAACAGTGACCCTGTTTACGGTGAGGAAGGCGCTATTGTATTCAAGTTCAACGTTCAGATCCCTGAGACCTGCGCTGACGGTACCTACAATGTAGGCTTCGACTACGCTGAGATCTACAAGGGCGGCGCTGATTCAGATATGTGGACATATTCTGTTGAAAACGGTACTATCACTGTTTCCGGCGGCGGTACTCCTTCGTACAGCGGCATCGGCGACCTCGACAAGAATGGCAAGGTAACTGCTGTTGACGCTTCACTCCTCCTCGCATTCTACGCTGATATCAATGCAGGTACTGTTACCGCTACTGATGAGGATATGTATATCTGCGACGTAAACCGCGACGGAAAGATCAATGCTGCTGATGCTTCTATCATCCTCAGATACTATGCTGACCTCGCTGCTGATTTCAACGGTTCATTCGTTGAATATCTTGTTCAGGTCATCAAGGTGGACGCTTCACTTCTTGACTAAACAATAATAAGTCATAACAGACCTCCGGACTTTGTTCCGGAGGTTTTTTTTGCCGGAAAATTCGGTAAAGCCCTTGACAATCCGGTCGAATTGTAGTATAATACATAATGCAATTTACTTTATTAATTTAAAGCTTTACAGGTTCATCACTGTAAGCCGGTAAGGAGAGATACAATGGGCAGGCAGGCTGCAACATTCATTATCCTCGCTATCTACATAGCCACAATGGTGGGGATAGGCTTCTACACTTCAAGACGGACGAAATCCACTGACGATTTCATTCTCGGCGGACGAAACGTCGGCTCGTGGCTGACCGCATTCTCATACGGTACGACCTATTTCTCAGCGGTAGTATTCATAGGCTATGCCGGACAGTTCGGCTGGATGTACGGGGTTTCCGCAACATGGGTCGGAATCGGCAATGCTATAATCGGAAGCCTTATACCGTTCTTCCTCATAGGCAGAAGGTCGAGGCTGATGTCAAATCATCTCGGCGCAAAGACCATGCCGGAATTCTTCGAGCACAGATTTGACTCAAAGGCACTAAAGACCGCTGCGGCAGCGATCGTGTTCATCTTCCTAATTCCCTATACAGCCTCGGTCTACAACGGACTTTCGAGACTTTTCGGAATGGTATTCGACCTCGGTGAGCACGGCGGACTTATAATAATCATCGCAATGGCTGTCCTCTCAGCGATATACGTCACTCTCGGCGGCTATAAGGCGACCGCACTCAACGACTTCTTCCAGGGCATCATAATGCTCATAGGCATTTCCACTGTGGTTGTGCTTACAGTCAAGGAAAAGAACGGTTTCTCGGAGTGCATCGATGCGCTCAACGCTATTTCGGACGACAAGGTAGAGAGCAATACGCTCGGCTCCCTATTCGGACCTGACCCGATAAACCTCCTCGGAGTAGTTATCCTCACATCCCTCGGTACATGGGGACTTCCCCAGATGGTGCAGAAGTTCTACGCTATAAAGGATGAGCAGGCTATCAGGAAAGGCGCCGCTATTTCGACATTATTCGCACTCGTTGTTGCAGGCGGTTCGTACTTTATGGGCGGCTTTGTAAGACTTTACTGCACCGCTGATGAAGCTGACGGCACAGGCAGGACCTTCATCGAGCTTGGCTCAAACAAAAAGCTTGTCTACGACAAAATGGTGCCTGCGCTGCTTGATACAGCTATCCCGAATATTCTTATCGGACTTATCGTTGTACTGGTGCTTTCAGCCTCACTCTCGACACTTTCGTCCCTCGTTCTAACATCAAGCACGACCCTCACAAACGACCTTATCAAGCCCCGTGTGAAGAACTTCGACGACAAAAAGCAGATGATAACGATGCGTATATTCATCGCGGTATTCCTCATAGTATCGGTATATATCGCAAGCCACAAGAACGCTTCGATCTCAACACTTATGTCCTACTCGTGGGGAGCACTCTCAGGTGCGTTCCTCGGACCGTATCTTTACGGACTGTTCATGAAGAAGGCTTCGAGGGCGGCCTGCTGGGCAAGCTTTGCCACCGGCGTCGGAATAAGCGTAACGCATATGATCCTGTTCAGCCTCAATATAAGCAAGTTTGACAGCCTTGTAACATCTGTAAATGATATGGGCTGGAAGCTCAATATACTCTCGCCGATAAACGCAGGTGCGTTCGCAATGCTGCTGTCTATCATCATCGTGCCTGTCGTGAGCTCATTCACAAAGGCTCCCGACGAAAAGGTAGTCGAAAACGCCTTCAGCAGCCTTGCTGAAATGAAAAAATAATGCTTCAGACTTCCGTCTTATCAGGCGGAAGTTTTTTTTCGTAAAAAAGATATGAACGCGCGATTATTTCTTGACAGATTTCCGAAAATATGTTAAACTAAGTAATAAGTGATGAATTACGGTATCATAACAGGAGGATGGAAAATGAACACGGATAATTCACATGAAAATATGAAGCTGAGAAGGATCAGACGCGCGGTCGCAATATCCGGGGAAATGTTCCTCAAGCGCGGCATCGAGGACGTCAAGATGACTGAGATCGCTGATGCGAGCGGAGTGGGTGTAGCCACGCTCTATCGCTATTTCGGCACAAAGACCGGTATAACCATTGCGGCAATGACCCACCTCTGGGAAGAACTGAAAAAAATGTTCAGCGGTGTCTTTGAATCTGAGGTGTTCCTCGCTCAGAGCGGACTGAAACAGCTTTCCGACCTCATGAGGATGTATATTGTGCTGTTTGAGGCGCATAAGGACTTTATGAAACTGCTCGGCGAGTTCGACCAGATGATGATTCGCGAGAATGTCCCGAAGTCCGAGCTGGAGGAGTACGACAGATCAATAATCGACTTCTACCGCGTCTATGAGGGCGCCTGCCAGCGCGGTATTGCTGACGGAAGCATCCGCGAGGACGTCGATTTCAAGCTGCTGTACCTGACCTATGCCCATGCGATGATGGAGCTCTGCAAAAAACTCATCCGCGGCGATATACTGCCGTCCGACAGCTTCTCAGAAGGCGCAAGGGAGCTCGAAATGCTTGTGGCTACTGCCGTTGAGTACGTCAGAAAAAAGTAACGGTCACCGGCTCAGGCTGGTGTATACGGCTATTACTGGGGGAAACCTTTCTGAGGAAAGGTTCCGCCTAACAGGCGCCCGTCCCCTCTGTCAGCTTCGCTGACATCTCCCCGCACTGCGGGGAGTCACCCCAGACCCCTT
>CAMOXW010000050.1 GCA_946629405.1 uncultured Ruminococcus sp. | reverse complement strand
CGCTTCCACTGAAATTATCATGAAGAATGCTCTCCGCAGGATAGGCTTGTATAAGTTCGCCAATGAACGGATCAATACCGACGAAGGGGATATCGTTCGCATTGACAGGAATGGAGTTATCACTCGCTCGGAGTTCAAGCCTGCTCCACAGTTTAGCAGGTTCTCAACGTCCTGCGGCTGGTATAACGACTATGACGATTATTACTCCGCATATGAGCAGACGCTTATTGATATGGCTTCTCTTTACGGCTCTGACCCCGATGAGATAATAATGCTTTTGGAGTACGGATATACGGTTGTGGAGGTCGAAGAAATGTTGATGGATAATAATCTTCTGCGTGAGGCGGTCAACGAGATAAAGTACCTGTCGGGCGAGTACATCTACGAAGATTGCTACGGTATCGTCTGACTATTGCAATTAACGAACTGGTGTGATATAATATAAGCAACAGCCGTTGGCAGCGAATTTGCACAAGCAAAACTGCGGCGAGTCGCTGCGGGTGATTTTAGGACTAAGATCGAAATAAAAAGTTCTCCACCGAATCCGAATTAACTGCGTTAATAAAAATTCGGCTCCGAACGTTTTAATGCTTTTGTGCCGGCGGCTGTTAAACTTAAAGGATAGGAGGCTTAGGTATGATAGATGCTGATGTTATGAAAATATCCGAAACTCTTGATGTCCCTGCGAATAAGCTGTATATGCTCAGCAATAACTATACTGCTCGCAAGAAGCGTCGAGGCAGTAAATATGAAAACTATCACACGGTTATCATTCATCACGGACGCGGCCACAAGAACCGAAAACTCAGCGTGCCTAACGCCTTCCTTAAAATGGTTCAGCGCAGGATACTTGAACAATATCTGTATCAACTTGAAATTTCAGAGTATTCGACTGCGTACTGTAAGGGAAAGTCTCTGCTCGATAACGCCTCTCCACACGTTGGAAAGGAATGCGTGCTAAAGCTCGACATATCTCACTTCTTTGACAGCATTGATGATGATGCGGTCTATCTTGTGATGAAGCGTCCTGGATTGTCAATCCCAGCAACAACACTGCTGACGCACCTCTGTAGCTACAAAGCAAGACTGCCGCAGGGGGCTCCGACCTCGTCTTACATAGCCAATTTGGTGATGATGCAGTTTGACGAAAGGTTAGGCAGCTGGTGTAGTGAGCGTAACATAACCTATACCCGATACTGTGACGATATGACGTTCTCGGGTAATAAGGCTGATATACGCAGTGCCAATGTCGTTGGTAAAGTCAGGCGTATGTTGTATCGTATGGGACTTACGCTCAATGATAAGAAAACTGTATTTATCAGCTCATCGCAGCAGCAGCGAGTTACTGGCGTAGTTGTCAATGAAAAGCCAACGCTTTCTCGCAGTCAGAAACGTTCACTGCGTCAGGAAGTTTACTACTGTCAGAAGTACGGAGCTGCTGAGAGTATCAACCGCAGGGGACTTAATATGTCTCCCGACAAATACCTGCACTCCCTTCTCGGACGTATAGCGTTTGCTCTGCAAATCGAGCCTGACAACTCCGAGATGAAAGATTACTTTGAAGCAGTCAAAAATCTATTGAATACTTGAGCCGCCAGCAATTGATGGCGGCTATTTTTATATCCCAAAACTTGAAAAATGAGGTGATAAAATGGGCAGAATAGGCTATATCCGTGTTTCGACTGAGCATCAGGAGACCGCCCGTCAGGAAGCTATAATGCAGCAGTATCAGGTTGAGCGTGTGTTTGCTGAGAAGATGTCCGGTAAGAATGCCAACCGCCCAGAGCTTAATGCTATGCTTGAATATGTTCGTGATGGCGATACCTTATATATTGAAAGCATCAGCAGGCTCGGACGTTCAACCCGTGACCTGCTTAACATCATTGATGTTCTCCAGAAGAAAGGGGTAACGCTTGTCAGCAGTAAGGAGAACATTGATACCAACACACCGCAGGGGCGATTCGTCCTGTCTATATTTGCAGCACTCTCAGAGCTTGAACGAGAACAGACCTTGCAGCGTCAGCGTGAAGGAATCGCTATCGCCAAGTCTCAGGGCAAGTACAAAGGACGACAACCTATCGATATCGACTGGGTAAAATTCGGACAACTGTATGAGCAGTGGGAGTCCGGAAATATCACAGCCGTGGATTTTCAGAAACAAATGGGACTTCGAGCCAACACATTCTATCGCAGGCTTAAAGAGTACAAAAGAAAGTTTACATAAACAGGAGAGAGCCGGCAAATGCCGGCTCCAACTCTTGCAATAGGGTGCCGTTTTTATTTGCAATATTTCAAAAGCTCAAAAACGACTTATATGACACAGTTTTTCGCTGGTTCAATAGACTATAGTCTATTGAATCATTTATCGGCAACAATTATCAGGTTTGGATATAGCTATAAAACTATTCTTTTGCTTTCTTTATAAGTTCAATCAGCCTGTGTATGTGGTAATTCTTGAGCGATTCTATCATAAATTCAGCTTTTGTTAGAATAAAGCTTTTTGCCTCTAAACTTTGAACAGAAGTACAAATTTCACTATAAATTGATGGTTCATCTTCAATCGTGTTTGAGTGTAATAGATCTGAAAGTGCTAATAATTGCTCGAAATCATTCTTCAGCTTACTCATCAATCGTGAATACCTAACATCGTCGCCAACACCAGTACGTTTAAAATCAGCTATTTCACGACCGATTGCTATAAGCGCTGTAAGCACAGCATCAATTTTAGCTTCTAATGAATCATCGCTTTCATTGGCACTATTGACATTATCGAGCGATGTAGGCTCTTTTCGCCTTTTATCCGGTATAGCTGCTTCTCTTTCAAGAATTTTAACAAGTTCGTCAGTAATATCTTCAAAGAGTGTTGAAGATGAAGCAGAAGGAAGATATCTCTTGAAATTCGATAAAAGTTCTTCTTTATTATAACCTTTACAATAGTCTTCGAGAAAAATCATAAACTTGCTTGTATCAAGGCTGTTACTGTTAATGATACTTTCTGCTATAGGATGGAGTGTTCTGCGATCCTCGTTTCGATAGAATGCTTGAAATGCAGATTCGCCACGTTCATGAGCTTTATCCTCTATACCATCTATGTACATTACTACGATCTCATCTTTGGTAGTGTTGCAAAGAAGATATCTGCAAAAGTACGGCTTAGTCAGTACTTTGTTTGTCCTATGGTCTAAAAGCTTTCTGTATCCAGTTCCAAAAGCTGATATAAATTCTCCAAAATCCATATCATTTTCCCACCTTTCTATACACTTGCAGATGTATGAATGTGTATCTTCTTGTTGAATTCCAAATGGATTTGAATTATGCTATGATAAATGTAGGACGTACAAGTCCAAAAAATCTCAGGCACTGCTTCGAGCAGGTGAAATAATTACCGAACGTCACATAAGCCCCAAATCGGCTCCAAATCAGCCGGTTTTTGTGACCATTAAAAAAAATCACCTACTTCTGCGGTTACTGAAATAAAAATATGGAAGGGGCAAATAATATGCCTGTCGAAAGAATGCTTCCACAGCAGCAGGATCATCCACCGAACAATATACAAGCTGATGCACCCAAGAACACAAAAATCTTCGGGCTTACAAAGCTGGGCTTCTCAAATTTTGATGAATTTATAAAGGGATCGGCTCGGGAGCTTAGTGTTGAGTATGAGATATTCTTTTCCAACTCGCTTGGGACTCAGCACGGATATATGAAGGTAAAGGAAGGAAAAATTGTAAAGACGATTCCTCTGATAGAATTCAGTGTACTGTCTTCAACAGTGGTAATACAAGAAGGAGTAAATATTGGATATGTCGTAAAGCATTTCAAAAACACAATGACGAAAATGGCGGAGGATTTTCTGCCCATTAATGTTATTGAAAAGCGGAAGTGTTGCGAGTATTTTAATCTTCCCCCTCAAGGTAACAAAAAGTATGCCGACCTTTGCGAACGTCTGATACAGACTCTGATATTTGAGAAAGCTGATACGGAAAAGCCTATCGATGTAGGGTCAAAGCAAGGCTGGAAACTGATTACCGAAAACTTAGGTTATTGGGAATCGCGTGGAAGGTATCCACCCGTAATTTACGGAGCGATATCGGAAAGTATATACTGCCGTGATAACCCAAGATGCAAAACGATGATATATCCTGACCTCAAGGGTCAAAGCTGGAAATTTCACGACATCTTTAATACCTACTCGGATTTGAAAGTGCCATTTCTGATTCGTGAAAGTGGATATATGCTAACGTTTGCAAGTAAGTTTGGAGTGTACTGGGATCAAATAATAAACACTAAACCCAACGACAGAGCGGTCATTTCACTACTCATCGCTATATTTGACAATGTATCCTACGGGAGAAGACAAATAACAACGATAAGCAAAGATAAGGACATCGAAAACGCCGGAGGATTATTAAATGATGCTGTCATGCTGGTTGTTGACGACACAAAGGCAGATGAAAATGGTAAACGTGAAAAAGGTATCGATTCGCTTCAAAGGCACATCATCGATCGTAGAGATTCGTTTCATCAGATTCCGGTTCTGATTTCGGGTTACGCTGCATCACAGTTACGGCCTGACCTTTACGTTGAGTTTTCTCAGTTGTATAGGAATTATGACATCAGTCCGGCAGTTTTAAGTGAGCTGCTGGAACACCACGACGCAGTTATGATTTCGCGAATCGAAAAAGACTTCCGCAATTTTATAGAAGTATTCAATCGTCATTTGAGTGAATTGTCGTGTCAGACTCCATACTTCATCCCACCGCAGAGGCGCAATCTGTATTACATTCTGATTTCAACTCTCAGAACATATGACGAATTCTTCGGAGTATTCTTCGATGAAGAAATTGAATTAGCTGTAATAGATATCTTGGGTACCTATAACGAAGTTGGCTCAAGTAATGATGAGTTGCTAATCACACTCTTGGGCAACTGCCTGAATGAGGAGATAAACAGTGGGCGCTTCAATTACATAAAGCGGACGAAGTTCATTGTTATCAACCAAGGAAACAACTCGGTTATCGTTGACGATGATTATATATACTTCGAGACAGAGAACATAAAAGAACTCGCTCGAAGCAAGTTGAAACTTCACAGCGTTAACTCGCTGACAGATGCGTTAAAGGCTAACGAATGCCTGACAATCAACGACAAGAACAGCAAATGTTATCGCTTCCATGTCCAGAATACAAGCGGCGAACCGTATATGCTATACACCTACGGTATCAGCAAAAAACTCATCAATGCTGAGAATCGTAAGAAGCTCGACCTCGCTGATTATCAGAAGTATCTTCTCGAATACAGCGAGCTGGCAAAAAACGAGCTACTTCCGTTAGGTATAACCGCAGACGGCAGATACGTCGGCAAGGATATCTCCTTCGAGAACAAGTCGAATGACCATATCTTGATAACAGGTATGAGCGGAAAAGGCAAGTCCTTTTGTGCCACGAATTTGCTGCCGTTGTTAGCAATGCTTGGGAGCAGGATGCTTGTATGCGATGTCAGCGACTCCTTCACCCGTGACGAAGTCCTCAGAGCACTACCCACAGAGGTCGTCGAGGCACTATTCGAGTTTATCGAAGTTGCCGTCGGCAAAAGAAAACTGCCGGTAAATCCTTTATTCATCGGCGACTGCTCCGGACTTCTGGCAAAGAAACGCCGCATAGTTGGCTTTATAAAGGGTATTGCGGGTAAACTCGATAAAGACGAAACCCGAACGCTTACAGGCATAATTTCGGATATGCTGAAGCGACAGTCAAATGTTACTTCAGTTACTACCGAAATGCTCCGTAACGCCCTAAAAAGATGTGGTAAGGTCGGCAATCGTGTGTTTAGTCTCATCAGTTCTACTCTCGATGATATCGACAAAATCGGGTTCGAGGAGCAGGACTGGTCGGATTTCTTTAAGAATACAAAGAAAATTCCGGTTATATCCTTCAGGAATGAATCGGGAGACAACGTTCACTCTTTGCTCGATGTAATGATAGCATCGGCTTTTGAGTGGCAGCGAGACCATGATACAGCTCCGCTGAGCATAGTAATAGATGAGGTCAAGGATCAAAATTTTGCGGAGGGAAGCCCTCTACATACAATCTTAACGCAAGGCAGGAAGTTCCATACGAAGTTCATAGGTATGACGCAGCATTATATCTCAACGACCAGTCACGCTATCGATGTGGTTAAAGAGGCAGGAATAAAGATTTTCTTCAAGCCTTCAAAATCCCTTGACAGGGTAGCTAACGAGCTTGGTTTTAAGAACCCTGCTGAAGCCGGGTTCGGCTCAATGGGTATCGGAGATATCATACTAAGCGCTGAACTCTTCAACAAAGAGGACGGGGTGAACGAGCCTGTGGTTATACACGCAAAGGCTATCAAGTTCATCGACACGCCGCTCTATGAGAAGTCCAAGAAGGAGTATGGTATAAAATAAGTTAATACTGCTTGCACCCTTCTTGGGCGCTTTTACATCTACATTATAATCTAATTACATTCCGTCGTCAAGAGGAATATGAAAAAACTTGGAGGCATACAATTCAAGGAAAGGAGCGGACGCAATGAAAGAGAAGATACATACCCAAAACAGCTTTAAGACCCAAAGCACTGAGCAGCTCAGAAAGGAAGTTACCGAGAAGGTCGAAAAGCTCATAAACCGTCAGATCAAAAAGGCAGGCTGACAATAAAAGCAATACATTGAAAACAGGGAGGTGAGGTCAGTGCCGAAAGTAGGAATATATTGCCGCTTATCAATTGAGGACAAGGACAAGCTCGGCAGCGATGCCAGTCAGAGCATAATCAACCAGAAGAATATGCTCCGCGACTACTGCCGCGAGCGCGACTGGGAGATATACGACATCTACGTTGACGACGGCTACAGCGGCATTGACCGCAGCCGTCCCGAATTCAACCGACTGTTGCGGGACTGCGAGGCAGGATACATCAACATAGTATTATGCAAAGACCAGTCACGCTTTTCCCGTGATACGGTGGTCATCGAGCAGTTTATCAATGACAAGTTCCTGGAATGGGGAGTGCGCTTTATCGGAGTTGCTGACAATGCGGATTCCGACAGCGAAAGCTACTCCACAATGCGGCTGTTCACCAGCGCCTACAACGAAATGTACGTCAAGGACATCTCCGCAAAGATACGCCGCACCCTCGCCTACAAACGTGAGCATGGCCAGTTCATCGGCTCATTCGCACCGTATGGCTATCAGATAGACCCTGCCGACAAGCATCACCTCATTATCGACGAGGAAACTGCTCCTGTCGTGAAAATGATATTCGATATGTACGTCAGCGGTGAGGGCTATCGCAGGATTGTACAGTGTCTCAATGATGAAGGCATTGTAAGTCCGAGCGAATACAAGCGGCAGAAGGGTTCAAAGTATGTGAACAACAATGCAGATTCAAGCACATCTAAAGGTCTATGGACACAGTCTACGATATCGGTGATACTTGCAAATGAGATGTACACAGGTACTCTTGTACAAGGCAAGTCTCATCACATCAGCTACAAAAACAAGAAACGCAAAAAGGTGGAGCAGGCTAACTGGATACGTATTCCAGATGCACACGAAGCTATTATAGATCCCGAAACTTGGGCAAAAACTCAGGAGCGTCTGAACAGTCATACGCGGGTCGGAAAGCGTTCACAGGAGCTCTCTCCCCTGTCTGGTAAGGTCAGATGTGCCTGCTGTGGACGCCCGATGAAGCGCAATGTCTACTATAACAAGGCTAAGACTATAAAGTATTATGGACTGCAATGCGCTACTTACAAGACAGGTGCGATGAACTGTCCGAACAAATCGAGCATAAGCGGACTTGTACTCGAAAAGCATATACTCAGCGAGCTTAACGCTATCGTTGAGCAATACTGTCAGACCGATGAGATACAGCTTACAGATATCCACTCGGAACAGCTAAAAGAGCTTGAGTGCAGGCTCGACACACTTGAAACCAGACACAAAACTGCTAATGAACGGCTTGTGAAGATGTATAAGGACAAGCTCGACGGGATCATTTCCGACGAGGACTATGTTCTGTTCCGTCAAAGTCTCAGCGACGAGGAAAGCTCTCTTGCTGAGCAGATAGCAGAGCTCACTAAGCATATCTCAGACTGCCGAAAGCGACAGGAAAATGCAGAGGGTCAAAAAGCTCTCATTGAGAAGTACACTCACTTCGACAAACTCGACCGCACTGTCGCTGATGAGTTCATAGACTATGTAGAAATAGGAATGAAAGATGAGAACGGCAGCCGTGAGATACATATTCACTGGAAATTATAGGCAACACCGCACAAAGATTGCGGTGCAGATGCGCAGTCAGATTGTATACAAATGACGCAGGCGGGCTGTCGCCCGGCAAGGAATTTGTGTGCAAGACGACGGAAAATATGCAAGCATATGCGCCGCAAAGCCGTTAGGCGGTCTTTGTGTGGCGTTGCCTATAAAAGTACGCCCATATCGGGCGTACTTTTTCGGATCAAAGGCTTGTATTCAGACTGGAATAATGCTATAATAATATTAACTTAAACTGCCCTGCGAGGTGATAACATGGATACTAAGATATTATATCACGGAAGTTTTCAGATAGTTGAATTTCCGGAAATACGAACAGCAAAATATAATAAGGATTTTTACTTTGGTTTTTACTGCACTCTCATGCCAGAACAGGCTAAGCGCTGGGCTACAAGATTTACAGGAAAAGGTATATTGAATGAATACAGATATACTCCGGATAGCACGCTGAAAGTCCTTCATTTTCCTGAAATGACAGAAGAATGGCTTGATTTCATAGCTGACTGTCGGCTTGGAAAACCGCATAACTATGACATTGTGGTAGGGCCTATGGCTGATGATACTATATTTAACTTTGTGCAGGACTTTGTAGACGGAAAAATAACCAGAGCAGCTTTCTGGGAACTTGCCAGATTCAAGAAACCAACGCATCAGATAAGCTTCCATACAGCAAGGGCGCTCACTACACTTGAATTTTTGAAAGGATATGAAGTATATGAATAAAAATGATCCAGCATTATTCTATACTTGCAGTCTCATAGAGTTTATGAGCAGGCTTAAACATCAAAAAAGAAGTGTGCTTGTTAATCTCCTCGGCGAAACTATAATTGGCAGGATATACCGGAACGCCGATATACTTCACTGTGAAGTCATAGACTCCGTTGCCGATAAGTTCATTGAGATCGCAAATATTCCCGAAAGCGACTTTGATAATGTTGCAGACTGTAAGTACAATGTTCCCGATTACTGGACTATAGGCGCAGTTTACGAAAGGCTCATCGAGGACGTATCAGACGAGATAAACACTCAAGCTATCATGACCGTATATAATTCGTGGATCAGTGACGCTATTTCAAATTACAACACTGACTTCTATTATCAGCCAAGAGATTACATCAGGGAGTGCTATCGTGAAGGGAAGGTACTTTGAAGCAATGCCATAGAGTGAAAAAAAGCTCTATGACTTTTTTGTATTTTTCTCTTGACAAATAAAAAATGCGTGATATAATATTCTTAAAAACGGCTATTTTAAGCCAAAATCCTGACTTAGTTTTAGTTGAACCGCCACACGGCGGCATAGACGGCGGCTGCACGACGGCTGACGGAGTACCGGAAAAGGGGATAAATCTCGGAATACTTCTGCGGCTTCGTGATATGCTTGAGATATCGGGGTATGAAGTTCACGTTACCCGTGACAGTGACAAGTCTATCCACGACAGCGGCATAGAGGGTATAGCCGCACAGAAAAGCTCTGACATGGACAACAGGCTGGCACTTTTCAATGAATATCCTGATGCGGTGTGTCTTTCGATACATCAGAATCAGTTTACCGATCCGAAGTACAGCGGAGCTCAGATGTTCTTTTCGGACACAGACAGCCGGAGTGAGCGGTTTGCACAGATATTGCAGGGCAAATTTGTAGAATATCTACAGCCCGACAACAAGCGTGAGATAAAACAGTGCGGCAAGGAACTTTTCCTCTGCTATTACAGCAATAATCCGACTGTCATGGCGGAGTGCGGCTTTCTGTCAAATCCGGAGGAGGCGGAGCTTCTGAAAACGGAGGATTATCAGGGAAAAGTCGCATTCACGCTCTACTCCGGACTGGTGGATTTCATATCGGAGAAATAGTTATGAGTGTATCCTGTCGGCGGCAGGCTTTGAGAAACAAACTCTGTCGTTGAGGATATCGACATTGACGCATTCGCCCTCGCTCACTTCGGAATTCACTATCATCTGAGCGAGGCCGTTCTCGATAAGCTCGGTGACACGGCGTTTGATAGGTCTTGCACCGTATTTTTCCGTTTCACGGGTGCAGGCGACAGTCTCGGTGACTTCGGGAGTGTAGCGGAGGTCGATGCCTATACGGGCGGCACGTTCTTTCAGGTCATCGAGAGTCATGCGGCTTATCTCGACGAGTTCACGGTGACCGAGCGGACGGAATATGACGACTTCATCTATACGGTTGACGAATTCAGCCGAAAAATGCTCACGTATGCGTTCAAGGACACGTTCCTCGCCCTCAGTATCACGGCTGTCAGAGAAGCCGAGAGCCGGTCTGCGTGAGAGTTCTTCCGCACCTATATTCGATGTCATTATTATCATGGTGCTGCGGAAGCTGACTCTTCTCATCGTGGAATCGGTCAGAATGCCGTCATCGAGTATTTGCAGGAGGATATTGAGAACATCGGGATCGGCTTTTTCTATCTCATCGAAGAGAATGAGCGAATACGGTTCTCTCCGGACTTTTTCGCAGAGAGTATTGGTACGCTCGTCGTAGCCTGCATATCCGGGAGGAGCTCCTATCAGCCGGGAGACAGAGTGTTTTTCCATATATTCCGACATATCGACTCTTATGAGGCTTTTCCCGGAAGTGAAGAGCGTGTCAGCGAGAGCCTTTGCAAGTTCGGTCTTTCCTACTCCCGTAGGCCCGGCAAAGAGGAACGAAGCCGCCGGTCTTGAACTGCTCCGCAGTCCCGAACGTGAACGGCACACGGCTTCCGTTATCTTGTTGACAGCGGCAGTGTGACCTATAACACGGGCGGAGAGCTGACTGCGGAGATGTTCGACTTCGTTGAAGTTCTTCATGCCTATCCTGTCGATAGGGATACCTGTCTTTACGGCGATGACTGACATTATATCTTCTTTAGTGACGCTCGGACGTGAAGAGCCGTTTATCACACGG